>NZ_JALPKN010000424.1 GCF_023630195.1 Actinotalea sp. C106
GCGGGCGCCGCGGCTGCCTCGAGACGGTGCTCTCGGTGCCCGCCCTGCGCCGTCGCGTGGCAGGGCTCGACGAGCAGGCCGCGGCCGTCGCCCTGGCGTCCGTCGGCCGACGGCTCGGGATCGTCCTGGCCCCGGTGGTCAGCGCCCTCAACCTCGCGGACGTGGTCATGAGCGGCCCGGCCGAGCTCCTGGCGGGGCCCCTGCGCGACACCGCCCTCGCGACCCTCCGCGAGCGCACCATGCCGGTCATCAGCGAGGGGCTGTCGCTGCGGATGACCACGCTCGGCGAGGACGGTGCCCTCAGCGGGGCGGCCGTGCTCGTGCTGTCCGGTCAGCTCGGGGTCTCGTGAGGACCCCGAGCCGACCACCTGCAGGTCGGAGAACACAACCCCCAGACGACGCACCTCGCGCCGTCTCGCCTCGGGAAGGAACCCCCACCATGACCATCGTACGGAGCAGCAGGATCGCCCTGCCCCTCGTCGCCCTCCTCGCCCTCACGGCGTGCGCGGGCGACGCCGAGACCACCCCCGAGGGACCCGACGACGCGGCCAGCACCCCCGAGGCCGCCGAGATCCGCCTCTGGCTCAACGGCGCCGACACCCCGCAGGAGCTGCGCGACCACCTCATCGAGACCTTCGCTGCCGAGAACCCGGGCTCGACCCTCGTCATCGAGGAGCAGGACTGGAACGGCCTGGTCCCGCGGCTGCAGACCGCCCTGGCCTCGGAGCAGCAGTCCCCCGACGTCGTCGAGATCGGCAACACCCAGGCGCCGACCTTCGCCTACGCCGGAGCCTTCGCCGACCTGACCGACCTGTACGAGGAGGTCGGCGGGGAGGACCTCCTCCAGGGCTTCGTCGAGGCCGGCTCGGTCGACGGCACGGTGTACGCCCTCCCCTACTACTCGGGGGCCCGCGCGGTGTTCTACCGGACGGACCTCTTCGAGGCCGCCGGGGTCGCCGAGCCCACCACGCTGGCCGAGTTCACCGACGCGGCCGTCGCCCTGCAGGAGGCCAACCCCGAGGGGACCGACAACTTCTCCGGGTTCTGGTTCCCCGGGCAGGACTGGTACAACGGCACCGCCTGGGTCTACACGCACGGCGGCGACCTCGCGGTCCAGGAGGGCGACCAGTGGGTCGGCGCCCTCTCGAGCCCCGAGTCCCAGGAAGGGCTCGCCGAGGTGCAACGGCTCTTCACCGAGGCGACCAACGCCCCCCGTGACGCTGACTCCAACGAGCCCTGGGTGCCCTTCAACAACGGTGAGGCCGGGATGTTCTCGGCCCCGACGTGGGCGCGCTGGAGCATCGACCTGCCCGAGTGCAACGAGGGCGTCGACCCCGAGGACTCCTCCCCCGAGGCCGAGGAGGCCCGCGCGGCCCAGGCCGCCTGCAACGACGAGCTCACGGGCGTCTTCGCCCTGCCAGGGCTCACCGAGGGCGAGGCCGCGACGGTCTTCGCCGGCGGGTCCAACATCGCGATCCCGACCAACTCCCAGCACCCCGAGCTCGCACGGAGCCTGCTCGAGATCATGTTCGCCGAGGAGTACCAGACGATGCTCGCCGAGAACGGGCTCATCCCGGCCAACAGCCAGTACGCCGACGCCCTGGGCGACGACCGGTACGCGACGGCCGCCCTCGACGCAGCCCTGGGGGCCAAGCTCACCCCGGCCGCCGAGAGCTGGGCCGACGTCGAGGGGGCGCGCCTGCTCGAGGACTTCTTCCAGCAGATCGCCAACGGCACGGACCCGACCGAGGCCGCCGCCGAGACCGACCGCCTCATCGCGGACACGCTCAACTGAGGCACGGGGCGCGCCGGGCCCTGCCGGCGCGCCCCGCTCGCTCAGCCCCCACCCGTCGTCGGAGCCCTGAGGAACCCGCATGCCCCCCTCCCGCAGCGCCCCCGTGCCGGTGGTCCCAGCCCCGCCGGCGCCGGTCGCCCCGGCCCCCGGTGTCGCCCCCGGTGGCCG
>NZ_JALPKN010000425.1 GCF_023630195.1 Actinotalea sp. C106
TGCTCGTCGAGGCCGGCGACGACCTCTACCTCGTCGCGGCCGGACGCCGGCACCTCGTCCCCCGGGCCGAGACCGCGGGGGTGCTGCGCGCGATCGGCCAGGACACCGCGCTGCCCTGGTCGGTCACCGGCCGCTGGCTCAACCTCCTCGAGCCCGGCGCCGACCTCGAGCCCGTCGTCGTCCCCGGTGCGGGGGAGCCCCTCCCGGACGGGGCCGCGGCGCCCCCCGGGACCGTCGTCGGGACCGTCCTGGTCGTGACCGACAGCGTCGGCGGCTCGCAGCGCTACGTCGTCGACGAGCGCGGCGAGCTCGCCCCGCTGACCCCCTTCGCGACCCCCCTGTACGCCCTGGGCTCCGGGGCGCAGGCCGGCGGTGAGGTCGAGGTCACCGCCTCTCAGGTGTCCGGCATGCGCACCGCGAGCAGCCCGGCCGCCCCCGCCGACTGGCCCACCGAGGTCCCCGGCGCCCTGCCCGAGGCGACCACCCCCTGCGTCTACCTCGACGGCGCCGTGGGCGTGGGCGTCCACCTGGTGGGGCACCCCGACGTCGTCGTCCCCGAGCAGGGCGACGAGGTGCGCGTCGAGCCCGCCGGGGGAGCCCTCGTCCGGGCCGAGGCCGGAGGAGCCGCCGCCGGCGTCGCGCACCTCGTGGACCAGACCGGGGTCGCCTACCCCGTGCCGCTCGCCGGGGACGAGCTCGCCCGTCTCGGCTACACCGAGCAGGACGTGACGAGCGTGCCCCAGCCGTGGCTCAGCCTGCTCGCCACCGGGCCTGAGCTGAGCGTGGACGGCGCCGCCCAGGGCGCGCAGACCGCCCAGGGCACCGACGGCACAGGGAACACCGAGAGCACTGAGGGCACTGAGGGATCGGCGTGAGGGCACGGCGTGGCCGTCCGGGGGTGCGCGGGGGCGCCGTCCTGCGCCTAGGTGCGGCCGCGGCCTGCGGGACGCTCGTCTCGACCCTGATCCTCGCGGGGGCCGCGCCCACCACGGCCACCGCTGCCGTCGCCGCCGACTGCGACCCCGAGGTGACCCGCCTGGTGGCCGAGCCCCCGGTCGCCCTCGAACGCCTCGGGGCCACCGAGTCCTGGCAGCTCGCGACCGGCCAGGGCGTGCTCGTGGCCGTGGTCGACTCCGGGGTCGACGCACGCAACGAGCACCTCACCGAGGCCGTCGTCGACGGGGTCGACCTCGTCGGCACCGAGGGCGACCCGCGAGGCTGGCGTGACCCCGCCGGGCACGGCACCGCCGTCGCCGGGCAGATCGGGGCCCGCGCCGTCGAAGGGTCCGGGCTGGTCGGGCTCGCCCCGGACGTGCGGATCCTGCCGGTGCGCGTCTACCTCTCCACCGAGGACCAGGCCGCCGAGGCCGGGGACGGGGTGCGCACCGACCGGATCGCCGAGGGCATCCGCGCGGCGGCCAACGCCGGGGCCCAGATCATCAACGTGTCCCTGAGCTCCCCGACCGACGACCCCGCCCTGCGCGCCGCCGTCGAGCTCGCGACCCGGCGCGGGGCCCTCGTCGTCGCGAGCGCCGGGAACCGCCTCACCGCCGAGGACACCTCGGACTCGCCCCGCTACCCCGCGGCCTACCCGGAGGTGCTCTCCGTGACCGCCGTCGACGCGGCGGACGAGCCCACCACCGACGCGATCCACGGCCCCCACGTGGACATCGCCGCCCCCGGGACCGACGTGCTGACCACCTTCCACGCCGCGGGGGACTGCATCCTCGCGGGAGGAGAGGCCTCCACGAGCTTCGCGACCGCCTACGTGAGCGCCGCCGCAGCCCTGCTCGCCGAGCGGTACCCCGACGAGCTGCCCGAGCAGTGGTCCCACCGCCTCATGGCCACCGCCGCCCGCGGCGCCGTCGACCAGCGCGACGACCAGAGCGGGTGGGGGGTGGTCCGGCCCTATGCGGCCCTGACACTCCTCGACGACGGCACCGCCCCCGGGC
>NZ_JALPKN010000426.1 GCF_023630195.1 Actinotalea sp. C106
CAGCCCGCTGCGCCGGGTAGGGCAGCGCCGCCCCGCCGAAGGTCGAGGCCGCGGGCAGCCCGCCGACGACGAAGACCAGCTCGCTGGTGCCCAGGGTCGCGGCCTCGATGATCGCGGCGCGGTTGTCCTGCAGCGCGGCGTCGATGCCGGCGTCGTCGGTGGCCGTGAGGAAGCCCCCGCGGCACAGCGAGGAGACCCGCAACCCGGCCTCGCGGACGATCCGCGCGGACTCCTCGAGCCCGGCCTCGGCGACCCGGTCCCGCCACAGGCCCACCGCGGGCAGCCCGGCACGCGCGGCGCCCTCGACGGCCTCGCGCAGGGTCCAGCCCTTGGTGGTCGCGGTGTTGAGGGACAGTCGTGCCAGGTCCCCCGCCCCGCCCGACGACGTCGCGGCAGCCGCCCCGGCGCCTCCGGTCACCCCTGCGCTCACAGCGAGATCGTGGGGATCTCGAGACGGCGGCCCTCGGCCGAGGACTGCAGGCCCAGCTCCGCGAGCTGGACGCCGCGCGCGGCCGAGAGCAGGCCGAAGCGGTGCTCGCGCTTCGCGGCGACGTCGCGCAGGAACTCCTCCCACTGCAGCTTGAAGCCGTTGTCGAGCTCGGCGTTGGCGGGGACCTCGGCCCACTGGTCGCGGAAGGACTCGGTGACCGGCAGATCGGGGTTCCACACGGGCTTGGGGGTGTGGGCGCGCTGCTGGGCGACGCACTTGTTGAGCCCCGCGACGGCCGAGCCGTGCGTGCCGTCGATCTGGAACTCGACGAGCTCGTCGCGGTAGACGCGCACCGCCCACGAGGAGTTGATCTGGGCGACGACCGGGTCCCCGGCGGGGGTCTCGATCTCGAAGATGCCGTAGGAGGCGTCGTCGGCCGTGGCCGCGTACTCCTTGCCCTGCTCGTCCCACCGGGTGGGGATGTGGGTGGCGGTCTTGGCGATGACGCTCTTGACGTCGCCGAGGATGCCCTCGAGCACGTAGTTCCAGTGGCAGAACATGTCGACGGTCATGCCGCCGCCGTCCTCCTTGCGGTAGTTCCAGCTGGGCCGCTGGGCCTCCTGGACCTCCCCCTCGAAGACCCAGTAGCCGAACTCCCCGCGCAGGGACAGGATGCGGCCGAAGAACCCCTCGTCCACCAGGCGGCGGAGCTTGACCAGGCCCGGCAGGTAGAGCTTGTCGTGCACGACCCCGGCCGTGACGCCGGAGTCGCGGGCGATGCGGGCGAGCTCGACGGCCTCCTCGAGGGTCTCGGCCGTGGGCTTCTCGGTGTAGATGTGCTTGCCGGCCTTCATCGCGGCGGTCAGCGCGGCGGCCCGCCGGGAGGTGACCTGGGCGTCGAAGTAGACGTCGATGCTCGGGTCGGTCAGGACGCTCTCGGCGTCGGTGGTCCAGTGCTCGATGCCGTGGCGCTCGGCGATCTCGCGGACGGCGCCCTCGCGGCGCCCCACGAGGACGGGCTCGACCTGCAGGCGCGTGCCGTCAGGGAGCTCGACGCCCCCGGCGTCACGGATCGGCAGGATCGAGCGGAGCAGGTGCTGGCGGTACCCCATCCGCCCGGTGATGCCGTTCATCGCGATGCGCAGGACCGTCATGGTGCCTCCGAGTGTCGTGCCGCCGGGCGGCCGGTGTGGGCTGTGGTGCGCTGGTGGGAATGCGCTTTCCCGCAGACTAGGGATCGCCCCTGCTCCGCGTCAAGCAGACGGGCGCGTCCAGCGGTCAGCAGCTGCTCCGCCAGGCGCCGGGAGTCGCCCCGGCAAGCGTCAGCAGCCGCCCCGCCGGCCTCAGCCGACGAGCCGCAGCAGGTCCTGCACGCCAGTCCGCACCTCGGCGCGGAAGCCGTCGTGCTCACGCACCGCGGCGGGGAAGACCTGCTCGACGGCGAGCATCCGGTCGGCGAGCCCGGCGTCGTCCCCGGCGGCCACCGTCCGCAGCCGGTCGGCCAGGGGGTCGTCGAGGCG
>NZ_JALPKN010000427.1 GCF_023630195.1 Actinotalea sp. C106
CGCCGCCGGCCGCGCGGGCTGCTCGGACCCGGTCCCGGGCAGCCGGGGCGCGCCTCCGCTGACCTGACCCAGCGCACGGCTGTCCTTGTGGATGGTCGGCGAGCCGCTGTCGAAGCCGGCCGCGATGACCGTGACGCGCACCTCGTCGCCGAGGGCGTCGTCGATGACCGCGCCGAAGATGATGTTCGCCTCGGGATGGGCGGCCTCCTGGACCAGCCGCGCCGCCTCGTTGATCTCGAAGAGCCCGAGGTCGGAGCCGCCCTGGATGGACAGCAGCACACCGTGGGCCCCGTCGATGCTGGCCTCGAGCAGCGGCGAGGAGATCGCGAGCTCGGCGGCCTGGACGGCGCGGTCATCACCCCGGGCCGAGCCGATGCCCATGAGGGCACTGCCAGCCCCCTGCATGACGCTCTTGACGTCGGCGAAGTCGAGGTTGATCAGCCCTGGCGTGGTGATGAGGTCGGTGATCCCCTGAACACCCGAGAGGAGGACCTGGTCGGCCGAGTGGAAGGCGTCGAGCACCGAGACGTTGCGGTCCGAGATCGACAGCAGCCGGTCGTTCGGGATCACGATGAGGGTGTCGACCTCGGAGCGCAGCGCTTCGATGCCGGAGTCGGCCTGCACCGAGCGCCGGCGCCCCTCGAACGTGAACGGTCGGGTGACCACACCGATGGTCAGGGCGCCCAGGGACCGCGCGATGCGTGCCACGACGGGGGCGCCGCCGGTGCCGGTGCCACCGCCCTCCCCTGCCGTGACGAAGACCATGTCGGCGCCACGCAGGACGTCCTCGATCTCCTCGGCGTGGTCCTCGGCAGCCTTCTTGCCGACCTCGGGGTCCGCCCCGGCGCCGAGCCCACGGGTGAGCTCGCGCCCCACGTCGAGCTTGACGTCGGCGTCGGACATGAGCAGCGCCTGGGCATCGGTGTTGATCGCGATGAACTCGACCCCCTTGAGGCCGACCTCGATCATCCGGTTGACGGCGTTGACGCCACCGCCGCCGATGCCGACCACCTTGATGACTGCCAGGTAGTTCTGCGGAGCTGCCACGTCCGTGCCTCTCGTTACGCGAGTCTCAACCTTCAAGTTCAACCAGAAGGTTAGAGTTATGTCAGATGCTGCCAGGTGCGACGCTAGGTGCCCCGACCCCTCGCGGCAACGACCACGGGCGCGTGTCGCGGGACGGGCTCACGAGCTCGTGATCGGCAGCTCCGGCGCCGAGACGTCGAAGACCGTCACGCCCTCGGTGACCTCGGCCTCACGCAGGGTCGCCAGGACGGTCGCCTTGAGGGACGTCTGCTCCGCGCTCCCCCACTCCACCCGCGCCCCGTCGGCGAGCACCAGGCGCACCGTGTCCTGGCTCTCGGCCGAGAGCTCGACGACCTCCGCGGCGAGCTCTTCGGGCAGGAGCTGCAGCACGGCGAGCACCGCACGCAGGGCCCGGGCGTCGGGATCCTCGAGGGGGACGCTCACCACCGGGATGCCGGCCGGGGCCTCACCCACGCGACCGACCTGGACGCCGTCGACGTCCAGCAGGGCAAGGCCGTCGTCGGCCGGCACCGCGGCGACCGGCTCCCGGGAGACGACCGTCACCTGCAGCCCGACGGGCCACACCCGCGCCACCTCGGCGGCGCGGACCCCCGGGACGTCGAGCACCGCCCGACGCATCCCCACGGTGTCCAGGCGTGGCAACGGCGTCCCTGCGTAGGACTCGACCACCCCACGGACCTCGTCCGCGTCGACGACCGTCCCCTGGCCACGGACCTCGACCTGATCGGTGTCGAGGGCCATCAGCGGGGAGACGAAGAGCACACCGAGCACGCCGGCCACCAGGGCGAGCGCGGCCGAGGACCAGAGCACCCGGCGCCTGGTCAGACGACGGCGCAGCGCGACCCGCTCGGCGAACCGTGCCGCGGACCCGGTCGAGACCACCGGGGGCCGCACCGGGCG
>NZ_JALPKN010000428.1 GCF_023630195.1 Actinotalea sp. C106
TCGGGCAGGGCGAGGCTCCCGGCCGGCTCCCCGACGGCAGCCGAGGCCACCCAGGCGCGGTCGAGCGGGTCGTCCGCGTCGACCGCGGTCCGCCCTGCGGACTCCCCGCGCGTCACCAGGGCCCCGGTCACCACCGGCTCGTCCGCCTGCACGACGGCGGTGTACCTGCCGGCAGGCAGGCCCCCGAGGGGGAGGTCGAGCACCTCGCCGGCGTCGAGGTCGACCTGGTCGGTACCCGGCAGCTCGGCCACGCCGTCGGGACCGAGGAAGGTCACCCGGGCGCTCGTCCCGGTCTCCCCCGGAGCCAGCAGCCGCAGCTGGGCGGTGTCGGTGCCGTCGAGCTCGGAGTCGGTCACAGCGATCCCGGGAACCACCTGACGCAGGGCGGGCGCCTGCCCTGCGCTCACGTGGTCCACCCCGGCGGGCACCAGCCCTCGGACCTCGCTGTCCTGCAGGTAGGCGGTGACGAGTCCGCCCGAGGCGGTCAGGTGCACCACCACGCGGCGCTGCTCGGCGGCGACCCCCTCGAGCAGGACGACCCGCTCGCTCGTGGGAGGCACCAGGTACTCGGGGGACCCGGCGACCTCGGCCTGGCCGGCCGGTCCCCAGAGGTCGAGCTGCACCGTGGCCGCGGTCCGTCCAGGGTTCTGCAGGACGAGACGGGAGCTCGACCCCAGGGCGGTGCTCCCGCCCACGAGCCACACGTCGGTCGCGGGCCGCTGGCAGGGGGCCGCCGCCAACCCGCGCAGGTCGCCCTCGATGGTCGTCGCGGTCACCGCACCCGCGTCCCAGGCAGGGCCGCCCTCCTGCGGGTCGGCGGGCTCACCGCGCAGGACCAGGCCCTGGTCTGCCTCGTCGCGCTGCTGGACGACCACACCCCCCGTCCCCTCGAGCCGCGAGGAGCCCGCGCCGTCGAGCCCCGCGAGGCTGCCGCCGGCCCCGTCGACCACGAGGGCTCCCAGCCGGGCCACCGACTCCCCGGGGGACGGGTCGAACTGGGGGTCGTACGCGACGTCCTCGCCCTCCTCGGGCTCGGTCGGGACGCGGACCGTGCCCGGGCACACGAGGGTGGTCCCCGCTGCGGGGACGGCCACCGTGGCGAGCGGGGCGGCGCTGCTGACCGTCGGGGGCTCGAGGGTCCCCAGCACCGTCACCGCTCCCGCGAGACCCAGCACGAGCAGACCGGTGCCGGTCCGGGCGAGCACCCGCCCGACGCGCGCGGCCCGCCTGACCTGCTCTCTACCGTCCGGGTCGACGCGCGTCGCCGACGGCGCGACAGCGGACTCGGGCGTCGGCTGGACCTCGCCCTCACTCTCGGGCTGGGGCTCGGGCTGGGGACCGGGCGGGGCAGCGGGCGTCACCATCGGGGGCCTCCTCGTCGGCGTCGCACGGGCAGGGCGAGCAGCACGGTCGCGAGGAGCACGGTCCCCTGGAGGACGAGCCAGGGCGTGCGAGAGGCAGGGGCGTGGCCGACCACCAGCAGGCCGCCCTCATCGCCGAGCTCGAAGGCCTGCTGCCAGGGCGTCTCCACCGCGCGCAGGGGCATGCCGTCGAGGGTCGCGTACCAGCCGGGATCGGCCCGCTCGGCGAGGACCAGCAGTCGCCGCTCCCCCGCCGGGACCCGCGTCGACACGTCGGTGCCCCCCGCAGGCACCGGCTCGACCAGCGTCCCCGCAGGGCCTCCCTCGGCGTCGACCAGCCTCGCCCAGGCCGAGGTGGTGCCGAGCTCACCGGTCGCCACCCGCCAGATGATCCCGGCCTCGGTCTCGGTCATCCGCTCGAGGGCGGGGGTCGAGTCGATCCGCCCGATGAGGGCGGCGCGAGCCTGGGTCGAGCCGTCGTCCTCGGGCGGGGGGACCAGCACCGAGGCGATGCCTAGCCCGGCGAGCTCGGCCGCGACCTCCTCGGCGGTCCCGGTCGCGAGCCGCGCG
>NZ_JALPKN010000429.1 GCF_023630195.1 Actinotalea sp. C106
GCCCCGCGGCCTCGGCCGGGGCGAACGACCGCACCTCCACCCCCCGGGGCCCGGCGACCGCGACGTGGAAGGTCCCTGGCGGCCGTCCGCCCTGCGGGTCAGGGCCTGCGACCCCGGTGGTCGCCAGCCCGTAGTCCGCCGTGAGCCGGACGCGCACCCCCTGGGCCATGGCACGTGCGACGTCAGGATGCACCGGCCCGTCCCGGCTCAGCAGTGTCTCGTCGACGCCCAGGAGCTCGTGCTTGAGGTCGGTCGCGTAGGCCACAACGCCGCCCCGCAAGCACCGAGACGCCCCGGGGACGGTGACGAGGCCATCGGTCAGGGCCCCTCCGGTGAGGGACTCCGCGACGGCCACCGTCCGACGTAGCCGGGTCAGGACCTCGACCGCTCGCCGGGACATGTCGGCGGCCAAGACCGGGGGCTCGGGGTGCTCGGGGCCCTCCGCGTGGAGGCTCATCCCGCAGCCTTGCGCACCTGCCAGCCTCGACGGAGGTAGTCCAGACCCGTGACGACCGTGACGATCACCGCCAGGACGAGGACGATCCACGCGATCACGGTGACGACGCCCGGCAGGGTCCACAGCGGAAGGACGAAGATCCCGATCCCGACGGACTGCAGCACGGTCTTGAGCTTGCCCCCGGGTGACGCCGGGATGACCACGTAGCGCAGCACGGCGAACCGCATCGCGGTGATGCCGAGCTCGCGCACCAGGACCACGACCGTGACCCACCAGGGCACGTCGCCCAGGACGGAGAGGGTCAGGAGGGTGCCACCGATCAGGAGCTTGTCCGCGATCGGGTCGACCAGCTTGCCCCAGTCGGTCACCTGGTCGAGCCGGCGGGCGATCCAGCCGTCGAGCCGGTCGGTGCCCGCCGCCAGGGCGAAGAGGGCCGCGGCGACCCATCGCCACCCGCCTCCGCCGTCGTCGAGCACCAGCGCGACGACCACGATCGGCACGAGAGCGATCCTGGCCACGGTGACTCCGTTGGCCAGGTTCCACACGGGCGTCCCTGTTGCGACCACGGGCCAACCCTACGGTGCTCGGCCGTCGGTCACGCCGACGACAGGTTCCGAGCGACCCGCGCCGAAGAGCCAGCCCTGCCCGTAGCGCCAGCCGCAGCCCCGGAGGAACTCAGCCTGCTCGGGGGTCTCGATCCCCTCGGCGACGGTCACCATCTCCATCTCGCGGGCGAGGGCTCCCAGCGCCCGCGAGACTCGAGCCGCCGCGGGGTCCTCGGGGATCCCCGCGGTGAAGGACATGTCCAGCTTGACCCCCGTGACCGGCAGGTCGCGCAGGTAGGACAGCGGCGCGACCCCGGTCCCGAAGTCGTCCAGCAGCACCGGCACGCCACCCTGCCCGAGCAGGGACAGCTCGTGCCGGATCCGGGTCCCGGCATCGACGAGGCTGGCCTCGGTCAGCTCGACGACGAGCCGCCCGGGTGCGACCCCGAGCCGTGCGAGCTCGGCGAGGACCACGCCGGTGAGCTCGCCGTCGGCCAGCTGCTCTGCCGAGGCGTTGATCGAGACCCAGTGCCCCCGGTCGGCCGTCGCGGCCAGGTGCGCCACCGCCTGCCGTGCGACGTCGAGGCCGAGCGCGACCGAGAGGCCTGCCTCGTCCGCGGTGGCGAGGAAGGTCCCCGGCAGGAGCAGTCCTCGCTCGGGGTGCTGCCACCGGACGAGGGCCTCGTGCCCGACGACGAGCCCGTCCTCGAGGTCCACGACGGGCTGGAAGTGCAGCACGAGCTGACCGGCGTCGATGGCCTGGCCGAGCTCGGCGGCCGCTCCGTGCCGGACGGCCCCCGCCATCGACATCGAGGGGTCGTACACCTCGGTGCGCCCGCGCCCGCCTGCCTTGGCGCGGTACAGCGCCGCGTCCGCCGCGGCGAGCAGGCCCATGACCCCGCCGGCCAAGTCGGAGGCCA
>NZ_JALPKN010000042.1 GCF_023630195.1 Actinotalea sp. C106
GGGGTAGGCGGCGTCCCACCGGCCGTCGGCCTGGGCGGCCCGCACCTGTACCCGGCCGGCCTCCTGCATGCGGCCCTCGCCCTCGAGCCGCTCGACGTGGGTGACGTTCCGGGCCGACCAGCGGCTGCGGGCGCGACGCGGAGTCATGCGCTGGGCCGAGGTCTCGGCGTCGCGGGACCTGGCCTGGCCGTCGATCCAGCCGAAGCAGAGCGCCTCGTCCAGGGCCTGGGCGTAGGTCAGCGAGGTGACCTGCCCGCCCTTCTTGTGGAGCACCAGCCAGACCCCGGTCGACTCGGTGTGGTGCTCACGCAGCCACGCGTGCCACGCCGCGGCGTCGGGGAGCAGCAGCTCGGGCAGCTCGGTGGCCATGGGTCCATGGTGCCCCGGGGCACCGACACGGCGGGAGGGTCGTGCGGTTGGCCGGCGTCACGTGCCCAGCCTCGATGCCCCCCTAGCGCCACTCCCCGAAAGGGCGCTCTCAGGGTGCTCACAGGTTCCGTTGCTAGCGTTCGTCACGAGGGCCCGCCGCTGCCCCCCTGCGCGGCGGGCCCTCCTCACGCGCAGCCGCCCCCGGCCTCACCCCACCGTCGTCGGCCGGCGCTCCATCGGCACGTGCGGGATGCCGTCCTCGGCGTAGTTCTCGCCCGCGCGCACGAACCCGTACCGGCCGTACCACTGCTCGAGGTGGGCCTGGGCGCCCAGGTGGATGGTCGCCGTCGGGCCGCACAGCGCGATGCCCTCTTCGAGCAGCTGCCCGGCGACGCCGCGACCACGGGCAGCGGGGCTGGTCACCACGCGGCCGATCGACGGGGTCCCGCTCCCGGCGCGCAGCACGCGGATGCAGCCCAGCACGGCGCCGTCCTCGTGGGCCCACACCTGGAGGGTGTCGGGCAGCAGGTCCTGCCCGTCGAGGTCCGGGTAGGGGCACTCCTGCTCGACGACGAACACGTCGACCCGCAGCTGCAGCAGGGGGTAGAGCTCGGCGGCCGTGATCTGCGTCGCGGTCCTGGTCTCGATCGTGATGCCCACGCGGGGATGCTACGGGGCGCGATCACCCCAGCCCGAGCACGTCCCAGCCGAGCCGCAGGATCAGCCCGCCGACGACGACGAGGAACGCGGCCCGGACGAAAGCGCTGCCCCGGGCCACAGCCATCCGTGCCCCGACGTAGGCGCCCAGGATGTTCGCCACGCCCATCATCAGTCCGAGCACCCACAGTGGGGCGCCCTGCAGGGCGAAGATGATCAGCGCTCCGAGGTTGGTGACCGTGTTGATGATCTTGGCGTTGGCCGAGGCCTCGAGGAAGGCGTAGCCCAGCAGCCCGACGAGCCCGATCACCAGGAAGCTGCCCGTGCCCGGCCCGACCAGCCCGTCGTACGCGCCGATGCCGAGCCCCAAGGCAGCGGCCGTCCCGGTGTGCCGGACCCCCGAGTAGCGCAGCTTCGTGACCTGGCCTGCGCTCGGCCGCGCCACGGTCCAGACCGCGACGACCACGAGGGCCACCAGCACGATCGGTGTGATGACCTCCCCGGGCAGGAAGCTCGCCAGCGCCGCGCCGCCCGCCCCGCCGAGCAGGGCCGCGACCGCCATCGGTGCGGCCGTGCGCAACCCGGGCTGGACGCGTCGGTAGAACACGGCGGCGCTCACGCTGGTGCCCATGATCCCCGCGAGCTTGTTGGTCGCGAGGGCCTGCAGCGGGCCGATCCCCGGGACGAGCAGCAGCGCGGGCAGCTGCACGAGCCCCCCACCCCCGACGACGGCGTCGATCCAGCCCGCCAGCAGGGCAGCGGCGAGCAGGAGCAGCACGGTGGAGGTGTCGAGGTCCGCGACCCCGGCGACGACGTGATTCACGCCGCGAGGCTAGCCCGGGGACAGGGTCAGCCGGGCAGGGCGGCGTCGATCTGCGTCCCCAGGGCCCGACGGATGACCGGCGTGGTGCCGGGCAGGGCCGTGACCGCGAGGACCAGCTGCCGCAGGCGGATCTGCCACGCCGTCGAGGGGACGAGCCACCGGGCCGTGCGACGCCCTGACGCCTGGCGGTCCTCGACGAAGGGCCGCATGGTCTCCGTGTAGCGCCGCAGCGCGGTGGGCACGTCGCCGGGGTGCCGGGCGAGGGCGCCGGCGAGGGCCCACGCGCCGGTCATCGCGAGGGACGCCCCCTGGCCGGCCATGAGGGACGGCGCGTAGGCGGCGTCACCGACGAGGACCGCGCGACCCTGCGTCCACCGGGTGAGGTGCGTCTGGGCGACGTCGTCGTAGTACAGGTCGGTGCCCGGCGTCAGATGGGTCAGGGCGCGGTCGACCACGGGTCCGAGCCCGGCGTACCGGGAGAGGACCGCGGCGCGGGGGTCTGGCGGCACGGGCCCGTGGTCGCGGTGGACGAGCCAGGCCGCGAGGTGCTCGTCGTCCATCGGGTAGAGGGCGACCTGACGGTCGGGCACCGCGACCAGGAGCAGGCGACGGCCCACCAGCCGGCGCAGGGCGTCGTCGCGCAGGAGGTATGCGGCCGTCTGGTAGCCCAGGGACTGCACGGCCTCGCGGTCCGGCGCGACGGCGAGGTCGCGGACGCGTGAGTGCAGCCCGTCCGCCCCGACCAGGAGGTCGGCCGTCGTCGTGGTGCCGTCGGAGAGGCGCACGTGCACGCCGTCGGCCTGCTCGGTCGCGGAGTCGACCGTGAGCCCCCGGCGCAGGTCGATGCGCTCGACGACCGCCTCGTGGAGGACCTCCGCGAGCGCGCCCCGGGGCAGGCTCAGCAGCCGACCGTCGGCGGCGTCGCGGAACGCGGTGTAGTCGGCCCGGCCGCGGCGTCTGCCGGCAGGGTCCACGTACTGCACCGAGGTGATCGTCGCCGCCCGCCTGCGCAGCTCGGGCAGCAGCCCCATCCGCTCGGCGACCTCGAACCCCGGACCGAAGAAGTCGATCATGTAGCCCGCGCCCCGGGGCCGGGGCGCCTGCTCCACGAGCGTGACGTCCCAGCCGTCGCCTCGCAGCCACCACGCAACGCTCAGCCCGGCGATCCCCGCCCCGCAGACGACGGCTCTCATGACGCGGTCCGCTCCGGCGCCGTGCTGGCCGCGGCCTGCGGCCGGCCCGCGTCGAGGAGGTGCAGCACCGCCGGGAGGAGGCTCTCGGGGGTGCCCCCCACACCGAGGGCCCGGTGGAGGTAGAGCCCGTCGACGGCGGCCACCAGGAGCGTCGCCACGGCATGACGGTCGGGACCGTCGCTGGTCGGTGCGACCTCCTCGAGCCAGGTGCCCACGACGCTGCGGAACCTGCGGATCGTGGCCCCGAGCTCCTCGCGCAGCGCGTCGTCCCGCCGGGCGGCGACGAAGGCCTCGTGGATGAACACCGTCGCGTCCGCCTCGGCCGGGGTGGGGGCGAGCAGGGAGAGCACGGCGTCGTGGAGCGCGACAGCCGGGGGCGCGCCCCCCTCCGCGGAACGCCCGGCGCCCATCTGCTGCAGCACGTCGCGCTCGAGGTCGTCTAGCACCGTGGTCACGGCTGTCCGCCGGAGGTCGTCCACCGAGGCGAAGTGGTAGTGGACCAAGCCCTGGCGGACGCCGGCCTCCGCGGCCACCGAGCGGGTCGTGACGCCGCCCCAGCCTGCCCGTGCCCCGACGGCGACAGCTGCTGCGACGAGGCGCTCCCGGGTCGTGGCCCGGCGGGTGTCCGGGAGTGCTGCGGCGGTCTCCTCCATGGCTCCTCCTGCCCGAGCACCGATTGGGCGATCGCCCAATATCGTGGACCGTCAGGTTACGGCGCCGGTCACCCCGCCGTCCAGGGGTCTTCGGTCCCTGCCAGGGAGCGACCGTGGGGGTCGCTGCGGGCGCGGGGCACGCCGTCGACCATGACGACGAAGCGGGGGTCGCTCGGGTCCAGCCCCAGGGCAGCGCTCGCGGGGAGCACGCGTGCACCCTCGTTGCTGATCCAGTGGCCGGGCAGCGCCCCGACCAGGTCGACGAAGGTCGAGCGGGCGTGGGCGTCGAGGTAGGCGAGCACGGCACTGTGGACCACGACGAGGGTCGCGTCAGCGGGAGCCTCGGCCGCCAGGGCCGGCAGGGTCTCGAGCAGGTCGCCCGCGACGACGCGTGGTGGCTCCCGCCGGGCGACGGCCAGCGCAGCCCGCAGCCGGGAGCGCCGGTCCTCGTGCTCGGGCCAGACGAGGGTCTCGAGCCATGCCCTCGCGTCGGGGTCGGTGACGTCCACGGGGGCGAGGTCGATCCCGGCGCGCCACACCACCTCGGGCATGCGGGTGGGCGCAGATACCCCGGGCCCGAGCGAGCAGGGCAGGACGACCTCCGACGGCCCGTCCCGGGGGTCGAGGGAGGTCCCGTCGTCGTACCGGTAGGAGTACCTGTCGGGCAGGAGGCACAGTCCGGCGGAGGCCCCGACCTCGAGGAGGGCGAGGGGCTGGGGGAGGCTGGCGAGGAACGGCAGGAGGGTCGCGCACCGGCCGGCTTCGTTGGTCTGCGTGGCGCGGGCGAGCACCGTGTCGCGCACTGCTGGCCAGCGGTCGAGCAACGTCGTGCGGAGGTTCGCATACGTCCCCGCGGCGCCGTGCCACCGCGCTGCCGCGAAGACGAGGTTCGGCTGCCGCTTGCCGGCGGGCAGGGTGGTCAGCAGATCAGCGACGACGTCGTCCTCGCTGAGCGCGCGCGCCCAACGCTCGTAGGTCGTGGAGCTGCCGCGCGCCTCACGTTCGCCGAACGCCCGGTACGTCTCGGCGACGGCCGCGGTGCCCAGGTGGATCGTCGGGTCCATGGCCCCAGGATGGGCCACCCCTGCGCTGTCGTCCGTCAGTCGCGGGCGCCGTCCGTGCCGAAGCCGGGCTGGGTGGTGCGGTCCTCGAGGGGCTCGAGCTCCTGGAACACGGTGATCTGCAGGCCGGCGGGCGCCTCCAGACGGGCGTTCAGCGATCGCCACGGCGTCTCGGTCGGGGGCGCGAGCTCCTCCGCGCCGGCCTCGACCAGGGCCCGGGTGGTCGTCGCCGCGTCGTCGACCTCGAAGGCCACGCGCAGGTGCGGGGCGACCTGCCGGCCGACCTCCACCTCGTCGATCATGCGCTTCTGGGCGGGGTTGGCGATCTCCAGGGTGGCGCGGCCCGCGTCGAGGATCGCCACGCGGGCGCCGTCCTCCCCCTGGAACGCTGCCTGCTCGGGCAGGCCCAGCACGTCGCGGTAGAAGGCGAGGGCCTGCTCGTAGTCGGCCGCCTCGACCACCAGCCGCAGCTGCCGCACCGGGCTCGTCGGGGCGGCGGGGTTCACGTCGTCATCGCTCATGGACTGACGGTAGGGCGCGCGGCCGGTGTCGCGTTCCAGCACGCGCTCACCCCGAGGCGCCGAACCCCTCGCCGTCGGCACCGGGGGTGACGGTCCAGACGCGCACGTCCCGGCCGGTGCCGTGATGGTCCTTCTCGTGCAGGCGGACCGCGCCGTCGTGCTCGTGCTCGCAGGCCCCCGAGACCTCGTGGTCCCCGGTCGGGCCGTGCGTGTGCATCGTCACCGAGCCGCTGAACTCGTCGAGGGAGGCCGGGGTGTGACCCTCGACATCGATGACGTCGTAGGGAACGCCCGAGGCGATCATGGGTGGGGTCGGGTCCGTCATGGCGGTGCCTCTTCCTGGGCGGTCACCGAGACGAGCGTCCGGTCGGCCGTGTGCTGTGAGCGTGCGCCCATCGCGGCCGGATAGCAAGGGACGTCTGGTGCGGGTCTGGCCGGGCACCTCGACCGATGTGTGCGGTCAGGCTCCTAGCACTGCCCACGGCGGCCCAGGCCAGCGGTGACGAGGGGCTCGCCCGGGCCGTCGCCCGCGTCGAGGAGGATCTCGCCGTTGTCCACGCAGGCGAGGTACTCGGCGACGTCGAGCCGGCGCAGCTGGAAGGTGCCGTTGCCGTCGAGCAGCGCGGACCTGCCGACGCTCACCACGTACGCGTCCGGGCTCCACCAGGGCCGTCGACCCTGGCAGCTGCCGCCGTCGCTGGGCGAGGCCATCTCTGAGCTGATGAGGTCCCCGACGACGGAGGACCGCGTGACCCGTACCGAGCCGCCCCGGTCGACGAGCAGGTTCCCATGGATCCCGACCAGGTGGATCGAGCAGGTCGCGCCGTCGGGGACGCGGACGTCGGAGTACACCTGCTGGCTCTGGATGAACCCGGTGCAGAGCAACGGTTCTCCGGTGGCGGCGGGTGCCGCTGCTGCGGCCACCGCTCCCGCGACGGCGGTCGTCACCGCGAGCGCGAAGGCGCAGACGGCCCGCACGAGGAGTCGTGAAGGCGCGGTCATGGTGTCCCCCCGCTGGTCACCGCTCGTGCCGCGCCGCCACGCCGGTCATCCGCGGTGGGGTCCAGTGTTCGTGGCGTGTGCGCGCACCACCAGCCCCGTCCCCGTCCCCGTCGGCCGAAGGTCGGGGGCGGCTGCGCGCGGGCGTTCCCAGATCCAGCTCGTCCCGATGGCGGTCGCCGCGAGGATCGGCAGCGTCGCGAGGACGAGCCAGGGGACGGCGGCGGCCGGCTGGGGTGCGGCGGCCAGGTCGAGCAGGGCGCCGACGCCCAGGTTGCCCACCAGCACGGTGATCCCCCCGGTGGTCGCGAGCAGCCCGAAGTACGAGCCGGTCGGCCGGGTGCCTGCGAAGGTCGTGACGGCTGCCAGGCCGGTCGGCAGCGCGAGCAGGTGGCTCGTCGTGAACAGGGTGACCGCGATGGCCGCGGGGACGAGCTCCCACCCGGGGGCCGGGTTCCACGGCGCGCTGCCGGCCAGCACCAGGAACCCGCACGCGCTCAGGAGGTAGGCGAGGCGCAGGGCCGCCGGCGTGCTGAGCCGGCTGGACCGTCGGGCGACGGCGATCTGGAGGGTGACGGTGAGGATCGACACCCACGCGAGCAGGAGCCCGAGCACCATGGGTCCGGCCTCGACGCGGCGTAGCTCGGTGGGCAGCGCGAGGTAGAGCTGGTTGTAGGCGAACAGGTCCACCGCGTGGATCAGGGCGAAGGCCACGAAGCCGCGGTCTCGGAGCGAGGCTGGTCGCCCGCCACCCCGGGTGCTCAGCTGTGCGGGGTGCGTGGGTGGCCGCGTGGGCCGCTGGGGCGCGGGCAGGCGGAGCCACAACCCGAGCCCGATCGCAGCGAACAGCGCAGCCCCCGACGCGGCCACGGTCGCGAACCCCCAGCCGAGGAGTGCTGCGCCGAGCAGCGGTCCGACAGCTGCGCCGGTCTCGCCGACGACGCTGAGCCACGCGAACAGGGTGACCCGACGCCCCGGGGTCGGGGTCGCGGTCCGGCGGGTCTCGGCGGCAGCGACGAGGGTGTTGAGGGCGGGGGAGAACATGGCTCCCCCGAGCCCGGTCAGCACGGTCCCGACGACGAACCAGCTCAGCGCCGGGTCGGTGGACCAGAGGGATGCGGAGAGGGTCAGGAAGCCGAGGCACCGGACTGCGCAGCCGCTGAGGATCAGCGTCCGTGCGCCGAACCGGTCGGCCAGCATGCCGCCGAGGAGGAACATTCCCTGCTGGGAGAACGTGCGGATGCCGAGGACCAGTCCGACGGCAGCACCACCGAGCGCGAAGTCCTCGGTGAGGACCAGTGCGAGGAACGGGACGACCGCGTAGAAGCCGAGGTTGAACAGGAGCTGGGTCCCGAGCAGGACGCGGTCGCTGCTCCCTGGTCGACCCGACGTTGCCTGGTCGACTTGCATCGCCACTCCCATGAGAGTGATAGTAGTTCCCATTATGACTACGCCGAGCCTCGAGGTCTCCGAACTGGGGATCTCGATCAACGGCCGCACGCTCGTCGACGGCGTCTCGTTCACGGTCGGCTCGGGGGAGCGCGTCTGCTTGCTCGGCGAGTCCGGGTCGGGCAAGTCGCTGACCGCGAACGCCGTCCTCGGGCGGCTCCCGGCGAACGCCGTCACGACGGGCAGCATTCGGGTGAGCGGCATCGAGGTCCTCGGCGTACCGACCGGGAGACGTGCTGACCAGGCCCGGGTCGCGATGGTCTTCCAGGACTCAGCCGTCGCGCTGAACCCCCTGGTCAGGCTGGGCGAGCAGATCGTGGAGCCCCTCCGGCGGCACCGTGGGCTGTCCCGTCCCGACGCCCAGGCCGCCGCCGTGGACCTCGCGACGTCCGTGGGCCTCCCCGACCCCGAGCAGATCGTCGACCGCTACTCGGGGGAGCTGTCGGGCGGCCAGCGTCAACGCATCTGCATCGCGCTCGCCCTCGCGTGCAGGACGCGTCTGCTGATCGCGGACGAGCCCACCTCGGCCCTCGACGTCGTCACGCAGCACCGGGTGCTCGAGGTGCTGCGCCGGTACACGGCGGGCTCACGCTCCCCGGCGCTGCTCTTCATCACCCACGACGTCGCGGCCGCCTCGGCCCTGTGCGGCGAAGGCATCGTGATGAAGGACGGTGCGGTCGTCGAGCACGGACCGATGCCGTCGATCTGTGCCGACCCGGCGCACCCCTACACGCGCGGGCTGGTCCGGGCCGCGCAGGCAGCCACGATCTCCCCGGCCGCGACGCAGCTCGACGCCGGTCTCCCGCCACGGGCCGACGACGCCGCTCAGCGGGCCGACGGCGTCGCGGTCCACCGCGACCAGCCTCCGTTCTACGCGATCGACCAGGTGAGCCGGGCGTACCGGGCGCCCCGCTCCCGCCTGCTCGGCAGGGCCGAGATGCGGACGGCGTTGGCTCCCACGAGCCTGTCGATCCGTGCGGGGGAGCGCGTCGGGATCGTCGGCGTCTCGGGCTCGGGGAAGACGACGCTGCTGCGGCTCATGCTCGCCCTCGAACGTTCCGACACCGGGACCATCACCTGCGACGGGGCGCCGGTCGCCCCTGCCGGAGCCCGGCGGCTCAGGTGGTACCGCCGCAAGGTCCAGTACGTGCCGCAGGATCCGGCGAGCAGCCTCGACCCGCTCATGACGGTGGAGAACCTGGTGCGGGAGCCCCTCGTGCGCCTCGGCGTGCCGGGCGACCACGTGGAGATGGTGCGCGAGGCGTTGTCCTCGGTGCAGCTCGACGAGGGCTTCCTGCGACGTCGGGTGGGAGAGCTCTCGGGTGGTCAGGCGCAACGGCTGGCGATCGCTCGCGCCGTCGCGACGCGCCCCGACGTGCTGCTCGCCGACGAGCCCGTCAGCGGGCTGGACCTGCCGATGCGCGAGCAGATCATCGCCGTGCTCCGGGAGGTCTGCGCGACTCGGGGGACCGGGATCGTCGTCGTCTCCCACGACCTCTCGGTGATCGCCAGCCTGTGCGACCGCACCCTCGTGATGTCCGCCGGTGAGGTGGTCGAGGACCGGCCGACGGCGCAGCTGCTCGCCGACCCTCACCATCCCCGGACCCGGGAGCTGCTCGACGCCGTCCCGGCCCTGCCGGTCATGGCGGAGGCCGCCCCCGCAGCTCGCTGACCCCGCTCCCTGCCCGTCTAGACCCCTGACCCGCCCAGCTCCTTGCCCCCTGCCCCGATCCTCGACCCTGCCCGGCGCGCGACCGAGCCCACCCCAGGAGGTGATCCCATGGCCAGTCCTGCCACCGTCGCGCCCGTCCTGCCGCGCGCGAACCGGGGCGCGATGCTGTCCCGTGCTCCGCGAGCCGCGATCATCTCGACTGCCTCCCGGGGGTTCGCGATCGTCGCGGTGCTGTTCCTGCTGAGCAGCCTGCCGTTCCTCTCCGACCGTGACGTGGCCACCTCCGTCTTCCGCGCGCGGTACTCCGAGGGTGTGATCACCGAGGAGGCGCTCGCGTCGATCCGCCGTGAGCTCGGGCTCGAGCGAGGGCTCTTCGGGGTCTTCGCCGCCTGGGTGGGCAGCGCGTTGCAGGGTGATCTGGGGGCCTCCTGGGTGACGGGCGCGCCGGTGCTGCCCGGTCTCGTCTCGGCCCTGGGAACCTCGCTGCTCCTCATGCTGGCCTCGCTGGCCGTCGCGGTGCTCCTCGCCGGGGCCCTCACGGTGCCCACGTTCCGCCGTGGGCTCGCCGGCCGCTCCGACCGGACGAACGGTGGTGCTGCGGCGGCGTTCACGGCGCTCCCGGACTTCCTCCTCGCCTCCGTGCTCCTCGTCGTCGTCGCGGTCTGGTGGGGGTGGCTGCCGCCGTACGGCTGGGGTGGGCCTGAGTACCTGGTGCTGCCCGCCCTCGCCATGGGCCTGCCGGCCGGAGGCTTCCTGGGCCGCCTGCTGTCGGACGCCCTGGCGGACACCTTCGCGGAGCGGTGGGTCGCCACCTGGCAGGTCGCCGGGTTCTCCCGACGTCGGATCGTGCTCGCCACCCTCCGTCGGACGCTGCCGAGCGTTGCCGCGCCCATGGCCCTCGTGCTGATCAGCATCACCGCGAGCGCCGTGGTCGTCGAGCGCGTCTTCGCGATCCCCGGCATCGGTCGGGCGACCCTCGGCGCGGCGCAGGCGCAGGACCTGCCCACCCTGCAGGCCGGGGTGCTCCTCATGATGCTGCTCGCGGTCGCCTTCAGCGTCGGCGTGTCGTTGCTGCGCCGGCTGCTGCTCGGACCGGCGCTGAGGTCCAGCTCCCTGCCCGTGGCCGTGCCCCGACCGCCCAGCTCGCGGCGGGCCCTGGTCGTCCCCGGGACGATGCTCCTCCTCCTGGTCGTCCTCGTGGTGGCCGGGCTCTCCAGGGATCCCTACGCCCTGGACTTCGCACGGCTGCAGGCTCCGAGCTGGGACCTGCCCTTCGGGGCGGACGCGAACGGTCGCGACGTGCTGGCCCGGATCTCGCACGGGGCGCTGTCGACCCTGGGCGTCGGCGCCCTGGTCGCGGTGGCCTGCCTCGTGGTGGGTCTCGCCGTCGGCCTGCTCCCGAACCTTGCTGCGGGGCCCGTCGAGACCACGAACGCCGCCCCGCCGATCCTCGCCGGTCTGATCGTCGCGGCGATCGCCGGGCCCTCCGCCGTCGGTGCGGCCATCGCCGTCGCGGCGGTGAGCTGGGCGCCGCTCGCGTCGCACGCAGCGGCCCTGGTGCAGGAGGTGAAGGCGCAGCCCCATGTCCGGATCGCACCCGTGCTGGGCGTCGGGAGGGTGCGGCTGCTGGCCCGCTACGTGTTCCCGCGGGTCGTCGGCCCGGTGTTCCGTCACGCCTGCCTGCGGCTCCCGGGCATCTGCCTCGCGCTGGCGACCCTCGGCTTCGTCGGGCTCGGGCCGCAGCCGCCCCAGTCGGACTGGGGCCTGGTGCTCGCCGATGGCATGCCCTACGTGGAGCGCGCGCCCCTCGTGGTGCTCGTCCCGGCCGGGGCGCTGCTGATCCTCGGCGTCCTCGCGGTGTCGCTGTCCAACGTGACCGTCGACCTTCGCCGCCCAGACCTCGGGACCCGGTGACGCGAGGGCACGATCCTCGCCGTCCCCGGCCCGTGACCCCCAGCGCCAGCACCTGGCGCGAGAACAGGAAGAGACGTCACCCATGAAGTGGAACGACAGGAGCAGAGCGATCTCGACGCTCGCGATGGCAGCGGGTGCTGCACTCGTGCTGAGCGGGTGCGGAGGTGCCAGCGCGGAGCCCGCGAGCTCCGGGGACGAGCGCATCCGCGTGGCGTTCATGCAGCCGCCCAAGGCGGCGATGAACCCCTTCAGCGACGACGCGTTCAAGCTCTCCCGGCTGAGCTCGGCCGAGACGCTCGTGCGCGTGAGCGACGATGTCGAGCCTGAGGGGCTGCTGGCCAGGAGCTGGGAGCAGGTCGGCGAGCTGACGTGGGTGTTCGCCCTGCGGGACGACGTCACCTTCCACGACGGCGAGACCTTCGACGCCGAGGCGGTCAAGAACGCCTTCGACCGTGCGGGGGAGGCCGTGCCTCCGCCGCGTGCTCTCAGCGGTGTCAACCTCACCACCGAGGTGACCGGTGAGGGCGAGGTCACCGTCACGACCGACGTCCCGGACGCGATGCTGCCGAACCGGCTCGCCAGCCCGCAGCTCTCGATCTTCTCGCCCTCGGCCTACGGCGACGGCGGGTCGGTGTCCCCGATCGGCACCGGCACCGGACCCTTCGAGCTCACGGAGGTCGACGGCAGCAGCACGCTGACCCTCGAGCGCTTCGAGGACTACTGGGGTGACGTGGCCATCGCCTCGGGCATCGACGCCTCCTTCGTGCCGGACGGCACGGCGCGTGCGGCGGCCATCCGTGCGGCCGAGGCCGACGTCGCGGAGACCGTCCCGATCTCCCAGGTGAGCCTGCTCGACGAGGAGGCCGTCAACGAGGTCTTCATGCCCCGGACGACCTCGGTCGCGCTCAACACCGCCTCGGGCCCGTTCGAGGACCCGGCCGTCCGTGCCGCGGCGCGTGCCGCCATCGACCCGGGGGTCATCGCCGAGACCATCTACGAGGGGTACGCCGACCCCGCCGTCGGGCTGCTCGGCCCGGCCGTGCCGTGGGCCGCGGACCTGCGTGGCGACACCGCGTCCGCCGTCGAGCCCGCGCAGGTCGACGGGGTCGAGATCACCCTCGCCACGTACACCGACCGGGCCGAGAACCCCGAGATCGCCGTCCAGATCGAGGCGCAGCTCGAGAGCGCTGGCTTCGTCGTGACTCAGGACGTCCGCGAGTACGCCAACCTGGAGCTGGAGATGCTCGGCGGCGCCTTCGACGCCGTGGTGGTCTCGCGCAACACGATGCTCGACACCGGTGACCCGCTCTCGGCCTTCGCCCAGGACTTCGGCTGCGAGGGCGGCAACAACATCGCCCAGCTGTGCGACCCTGCGGTCGACGAGATCCTCGAGGAGGGGCTCCAGTTCCCCGCCGGTCCGGAGCGCCAGGAGGCGACGATGGCCGTCGAGGCCGCCGTCCTGCGTCTCGACGCGGCCATCCCGCTCGTGCACGAGCGGGTGGTGCAGGGCGAGCTCGGCACGTTCAGCGGCTTCGAGCGCGACCCGCTCGAGCGGCGACTGATCACCGAGTACACGGCTCCGGTCGACTGACCGGTAGATCCAAGGACGAGTGGCCGGGCATCTGATCGGTGCCCGGCCACTCGTGCCTTTAGGTGAGCCTCACGCCTGGACCTGGGTGCAGAGGCGCGTCCTCGTGGGCCTCGGGAGGCGGCTCGCGTCACGCGGGCAGCGGCCGCCGGACGTCGACGGGCGCGCCGAACTCCGTGCGGACCCCGCGGGAGAACAGCACCGAGTCCGGTGGCCGGTGCGCCGTCGCCGGGAGGCCGCACGCTTCGACGAGCCGGTCGTCCAGCGTGAGCAGCTCGGCCGCGTGCAGCGGCCAGGTCTCGTGACGGTTGGGCACGTAGAGCGTGCGACCGAAGGCGCGTGTGTGCAGGCCCCAGCGCGCGGTGAGGAACTCGGCCACCGGATCGCCGGGTGCGAGCGTCTCGCCCGGCCGCACGACGACGCGCGTCGTGGCGTCCCGCGGGCCCGGCCAGCGGCGCTGCGAGGCGTACGTGAGGACGCCGTCGGCCTCTGTCACGCGCATCCGCGCCCACGTGTACGGCAGCGCGAACACCGCACGCGCGCCGAGGACGAACGCCAGCCGGGACGCCTCGAGCGTCAGGAAGACCACGCCCCGGCGGCCCCGCTCGTCGACCGAGTAGAGGCGGACGTTGGTCTCGGGGAAGGTGCCGAGCCACGGGAGGCCGGGCCCACGCGCGGCACCCGCGCCGACCATGCGGAAGGGCACGAGACCGACCCAGCTCGACCCGTCGTGGACGTCCGGTCGCGTTCCCAGGGGCATGAAGGGTGCGACGACGTCGGGCGCTACCCGCCAGTGGACGAAGGTGAGGTCGCGCCACGACTGCCGCATGATCGCCCGACCGCCCAGCGCGGGGGCTGTCGTGGTCACGGGCTGGGAGGGCATGACGCCACTATGCACCCGCGGGCGGCGCCTCGGACAGGCGGTGGGAATGCGCAGCCCTGGCGCACAGTTGAGCCTGACAGACTCAACTCTGAGCCTCCGAACTTGCGCAGCATCGAGGAGCGGCGCAGACTTGAGCGCAGCAGGCTCAACACCGACGGGTGTCGGGCCCTGACCAGACGTAGCACCGATGCCCGTCGGCACGACCTGCCGCGGGTCCACGTATGAAGGAAGGCACCTGACATGGCACGAGCAGTCGGCATCGACCTCGGCACCACCAACTCCGTCGTCTCCGTCCTCGAGGGTGGCGAGCCCACCGTCATCGCGAACGCCGAGGGCGCCCGCACCACCCCGTCGGTCGTCGCGTTCTCCAAGACCGGTGAGGTCCTGGTCGGCGAGATCGCCAAGCGCCAGGCCGTCACGAACGTCGACCGCACCATCAGCTCGGTCAAGCGCCACATGGGCACCGACTGGAAGGTCGAGATCGACGACAAGTCCTACGGCCCGCAGGAGATCTCGGCCCGCGTGCTGGGCAAGCTCAAGCGCGACGCCGAGGAGTACCTGGGCGAGCCCGTCACCGACGCGGTCATCACCGTCCCGGCCTACTTCAACGACGCCGAGCGCCAGGCCACCAAGGACGCCGGCCAGGTCGCGGGGATGAACGTGCTCCGCATCGTCAACGAGCCCACCGCAGCGGCCCTGGCCTACGGCCTGGACAAGGGCAAGGAGGACGAGCTGATCCTCGTCTTCGACCTCGGTGGCGGCACCTTCGACGTCTCCCTGCTCGAGGTCGGCAAGGACGAGGACGAGTTCTCGACCATCCAGGTCCGCGCCACGCACGGCGACAACCGCCTCGGCGGCGACGACTGGGACAACCGCATCGTCGAGCACCTCATCAAGCAGGTGAAGAACAACAACGGGGTCGACCTGTCCAAGGACAAGATCGCCCTGCAGCGTCTGCGCGAGGCGGCCGAGCAGGCCAAGAAGGAGCTCTCCTCCGCGACGAGCACCAACATCTCGATGCAGTACCTGTCGATGAGCGAGAACGGCCCGATCCACCTCGACGAGAAGATCACCCGGGCACAGTTCCAGGAGATGACCAAGGACCTCCTCGAGCGCACCAAGTCCCCGTTCCAGCAGGTCATCAAGGACGCCGGGATCTCGGTCAACGACATCGACCACATCGTCCTGGTCGGCGGCTCGACCCGGATGCCCGCCGTGGCCGACGTCGTGCGTGACCTCACCGGGGGCAAGGAGCCCAACAAGGGCGTCAACCCCGACGAGGTCGTCGCCGTGGGCGCTGCCCTGCAGGCCGGTGTCATCAAGGGTGAGCGCAAGGACGTCCTGCTCATCGACGTCACCCCGCTGAGCCTCGGCATCGAGACCAAGGGCGGCGTGATGACCAAGCTCATCGAGCGCAACACGGCCATCCCCACCAAGCGCAGCGAGATCTTCTCGACGGCGGACGACAACCAGCCCTCGGTGCTCATCCAGGTGTTCCAGGGCGAGCGCGAGTTCGCGCGGGACAACAAGCCGCTCGGCACCTTCGAGCTCACGGGCATCGCCCCGGCCCCGCGCGGCGTGCCGCAGATCGAGGTCACCTTCGACATCGACGCCAACGGCATCGTGCACGTCTCCGCCAAGGACCGCGGCACCGGCACCGAGCAGAAGATGACCATCACGGGCGGCTCTGCCCTCCCCAAGGAGGACATCGACCGCATGGTCAA
Source organism: Actinotalea sp. C106 (assembly GCF_023630195.1). Taxonomy (GTDB): domain Bacteria; phylum Actinomycetota; class Actinomycetes; order Actinomycetales; family Cellulomonadaceae; genus Actinotalea. The sequence continues at coordinate 15,507 of NZ_JALPKN010000042.1, forward strand.
GGAGGCCGAGGAGCACGCCGCCGAGGACAAGGCGCGCCGCGAGGAGGCCGAGACCCGCAACCAGGCCGAGGCCCTCGCGTACTCGACCGAGAAGGTCCTGGCCGACAACGGCGACAAGGTCCCCGAGGACGTCAAGACCGAGGTCGAGGCCGCCGTCGCCGAGCTCAAGACCGCCCTCGAGGGTGACGACATCGAGGCGGTCAAGACCAAGCAGGCCGCGCTCTCGGCCGTCAGCCAGAAGATCGGCGAGGCCATCTACCAGGCCGACGAGGCCGCAGGGGCGACCGAGGGTGCGCCGACGGACGCCCCGGCCGAGGGCAGCACCTCGGACGAGGACGTCGTCGACGCCGAGATCGTGGATGAGGACGAGCGCAAGTGAGCGACCAGCACACGCCGCCGGTCGGGGACGAGGACTCCGACCGGCCGCGGTTCACCGACAAGCGACGCATCGACCCCGAGACGTACGCCGTGCGTGAGCAGCCCACCCCGGCTGCCACGCCCGACGACGCCCCGACCGGCGAGAGCGTCCCCGACGACGCCTCGAGCCTGGTCGACGCCGAGCCCGCCGCCGAGGGCGACCTCGCGACGGCGCAGACCCAGGCCGCCGAGCGGCTCGAGGACCTGCAGCGTCTCCAGGCCGAGTACGTCAACTACCGGCGCCGCGTCGACCGGGACCGTCAGGTCTCGCGGGACAAGGCCGTCAGCGACGTCATCGAGTCCCTCTTCGGGGTGCTCGACGACATCGAGCTGGCACGGCAGCACGGCGAGCTCGCCGAGGGGCCCTTCGCCTCGATCGCCGAGAAGCTCGAGACCTCGCTCGGGCGCTTCGGCTGGGAGCGGTTCGGTGCCGTGGGTGAGGCCTTCGACCCGAACGTGCACGAGGCCCTCATGCACTCCCACTCCGGCGACGTCAGCGAGCCGACGGTCGTCCAGGTGCTCCAGCCCGGCCACCGCGTCGGCGAGCGTGTGGTGCGGGCGGCCCGCGTGGCCGTGGCCGAGCCCGAGTCCTGAGAGGCGTGCGACGAGAACGGGGAGGGGGTAGGCGATGACAGGTCAGGACTGGTTCGAGAAGGACTTCTACGCGGCGCTCGGCGTGCCCAAGAACGCCGACGCGAGCGCCATCAAGAAGGCGTACCGGAAGAAGGCTCGCAGCCTGCACCCCGACCAGAACCCCGGGGACGACGCCGCCGAGGCGAAGTTCAAGGAGGTCGGTGAGGCCTACGCGGTGCTCTCCGACCCCGAGCAGCGCCAGCAGTACGACGCCATCCGCGCGATGGCCGGCGGCGGCGCCCGGTTCTCGGCCGGCTCGGGCGGACCGAGCGCCGCGGGGGGTGCCGGCTTCGAGGACCTCTTCGGGGCGCTCTTCGGCGGCGGGCACCCCG
>NZ_JALPKN010000430.1 GCF_023630195.1 Actinotalea sp. C106
CGGCCGTGCGGCCACGCCCGGGCCGTGCACGAGCTCGACGGTGCCCTCGGCAGCGAGGGCGCCGAGCACCCTCGCGAGGTCGTCCACGGGCACGAGGACGTGCACCGTCGGGCCCTGCTCGACCGTGAAGGCGCCCGTGTCCTCGCTCAGCTCGGCGACCGTGAGGGAGTCCGCGACGCGCTGCGGAGCCCCCTCGTCAGGGACGTGCCACAGCTCGACCACGCTGCCGACCGCGACCTGCTCGGAGACCGCGCGGGAAGGACGAACTGCCAAGGGTCGCAGCGCCAGGTCCACGTCGGTCGACAGCGCCGTCCAGGGCACGAGCTCCCCGGCGCCGACGGTTCGGACCACCGTGAGCCCCGACGGCAGCTCGTCGCCCGGCGCCAGGTACAGGTCGCCGTCCTCCGGGAGTCGCACCTGACGCACATCGAGGTCCTCGACCTGGAGCTGGTCCCCGGGGACGAGGGCGTCGCGGGCGACGAGGATCGGCACCGTGCGGCCTGCCGTGGCCACGAGCCACGAGCCGAGGGCGACCGACAGCGCCACGAGGACCAGCCCGGCGAGCAGGCGCGGGTCCCGCCAGCCAGGCCTGCGCAGCCTGACCGCCCCGGGGAGCGGCACCCCTCCGGCGGGGCCAGAGCTGACAGCCTCCGGTGCGTGCACGCTCGTGGTCTGCATGGCCCCCTGCTCCCCGGGGTGCCACCGGACGGGGGTGGCGCACCGTGTCGGTCTGCGCTGGTCTGCACACATCATGCCCGTTCTGCCCCCTGGACCACGAGCCGTCCTGCGCGCCCCTGTGGACGACGCGTCCGACGAGATCCTGCGTGGGAGACTTCCTGGCATGGCAGCACGATTCCTCACCCTGGCTGACGTGACCGAGATCCTGAACATCTCGGCGGCGCAGGCCTACGCCCTGGTGCGTACCGGCGAGCTCCCTGCCATCCAGATCGGAGGCCGTGGCCAGTGGCGCGTCGAGTCCACCGAGCTGGAGGCCTACATCCAGCGGATGTACGCGCAGGCACGCTCGAGGATCGATGCCGGCCAGATCGAGGAGAGCCCCTCGTCCTCAGAGGCTGCTGATCAGGTCTAGGCCCCCGAAGGCCAGCACCTGGCTGCGTCCGGTCGGCCGCCCCGAGTCCTCGTAGGCGAGGGCCACGTCGAGGTGGTCCGCACCGACCGCGTCGACCCGACCGAGGTGCTCGCCCACCACGGTGCGCACCCGGACCAGGCTCCGGTCACGGGCCACCGCGCGCACGGCGTGCCCTAGACCCAGCCGGCGCAGTACGCCGTCCTGCGAGACCACCGCGCCACCAAGACCGCTCAGCCCGACCACCGCCCCGAGCGGCACGAGGTGCTCACGCCCCGAGGCCAGCAGGTGCATCCACGCCGGGCCGACGTCCTCGACCCGTCCTGCGAGCAGCAGGCCCGACCGCAGCGTGACCGTGAGCTCCTCGCCGCGGCTGCCTCGCAGGCGGTCGGCCAGGGGCACGGTGGCCCGCTCGGCCCGCGTCAGCTCGGCGACCTCGTCAGCCCGGTCCTGCGCGTCGGCCGCCGCGAGCTGCGCCTCCATGTCGGCGAACAACGACTCCCAGCGCATCGCACCACCGTAGGGCAGAGCCCCGTCCACACGTTGGCAGCAGGACTGGACAAGGGCAGCCGTCGTCAGACAGAGTCTGCGAGCATCAGACGACATCAAACGCGATCAAATGGCACCCAACGCGTCCCTGAAGCACGAAGGAGCATCATGAGCTCGAGAATCAGCCCGGCCCCGGGTCGCCGCCCTGGTGCGCTCCGGGCAGGGGTCGCGACCGGCTCCCTCGGCCTGGCCGCCCTGGCCCTGGCCGGCGCTGCAGGTGATGCCGTGACCAGGGCGTCCGC
>NZ_JALPKN010000431.1 GCF_023630195.1 Actinotalea sp. C106
CGTGGCGCTCTGCCTCGGCGTCGCAGACCGCGGCGGCCAGCGCCCCGGGCAGGTCCCGGCCCGAGCGGATGCCGTCCCCGCGGGTGCCGCCCAGCAGCACGGTGCAGGTGGTCAGCGCCACGTGCCCGAGGACCGCCGTCGCACCACCCGTGGCCGGCACGGGGGTCCGCACGGGTGCGGTCACGGTCTCGGGCCCGGCGACGACCTCGACGGTCGGCACCGGTGCCCCCGCGAGGATCGCATCGGCCAGCGCCTCGAGCGCAGCGGGCTCGGCGGTCGCGAGCGCCTCGTAGCGGGACTCGGTCGAGGTCACGCTCATGCGAGGTCCACCCCGAACTCCACGCGGTCCCCGCGGAACCGGTGCTCGACGACGGCGACGGGGCGCCCCTTCTCGTCGACGTTGAGCCCGCGCACCAGCAGCACGGGCGCCCCGACGGGGACCAGGAGGTGCTCGGAGTCCTGTCCGGTGGCCGGGGCCGCGGCGAAGGTCCGGCCGGCGCGGCGCATCCGGACCCCGTGGTGCTCGAGCAGCACGTCGTACAGCGAGGAGTCGCCCGACCAGTGGTCCTCGATCCCGCGCAGCCTGCCGACCGGGAGCCAGGTGGCCGTCACGGACCAGGGCTGCCCGTCGACCGTCCGCAGCAGGTCCAGGCGCCGGACGGTCCCACGGGTCCGCAGCTCGCGGGCCACGGCGGGGTCCTCCTCGGTGCGGACCTTGAGCAGGGTGGTGGCCACGGCGTGCCCGCGCTCGCGCATGGCGTGCGTGAAGCTCGCGTCGCGCCCCGCGGCCACGCGGTAGCGCAGGGTCGGCGCCGCGACGAAGGTGCCACGCCCGTGCACGGTCTCGACCACGCCGCGCCGGGTCAGCTCGGCCAGGGCCTGGCGCACGGTCAGGCGGTTGACGTCGTACTCCCGTGCGAGCTCACCCTCGCTGGGCAGGCGCTCGCCCGGGTCGAGGTCGGCCGTGCGGGTCTCGAGGTCGTCGACGATCTGCTGGTACAGCGGGCGGGTGGAGTGGCGGTTGAGCACGGTCACGCGTGGTCCTCTCAGTCGGCCGGGATCATGCGTCGTCGCAGGTGGGCGGACAACCGCTCCACCCCGAGGACGACGACGAAGATGCAGAGGATGATCGCCAACGCCTCGTCGTAGCGCAGCAGCGTCATGGACACCGACAGCTCGATGCCGATGCCGCCGGCCCCGACGAGCCCCAGGACGACCGAGGACCGTGCCGAGGACTCGAGGGCGAACATCGACGTCGCGACGAAGGAGGGGAGGCAGGCGGGCAGCACCCCGGCCCCCAGCACCGCGCGCTCGTTGGCGCCGGTGGCCCGCAGGCCGTCGACGGTGCCCTTGTCGAGCTCCTCGATGCTCTCGGCGAAGAACCTCCCGCAGAACCCCATGACGTCGACCGCGATCGCGAGGACACCGGCCTTGGGGCCCAGCCCGACGGCGATCACGAAGATCAGGCCCCAGATGAGGTCCGGGATGGTCCGGCAGACCGAGATGAACCCGCGGGTCACGGCGTAGACGATCCGGTTCGGGCTCGTGTTGCGCGCCGCGGCCACCGCGAGCGGCACGCTCAGGATCACCCCGATCACGGTGCCGATCACGGCCATCTCGACGGTGACGAGGAGCGCGGCGAGGATCGCCGGCAGCCGCTCGGTCGACGGCGGGAAGGCGTCCCCGAGGAACTTCCCGAGCCGTCCCGTGCCGCTGACGACGTCCTCGGGCCCCAGGAGCGTGCCCTGCATCCCGCCGTGGACGATGAAGGCCACGACCGCGACGAGCGCGACGAAGGTCACGGCGTCCGGCCTGCGCCAGCGAGCGGGGGCCGACGGCGGCCGCGTCGGCCCCGGGGGCGTCCTCCGGGAAGGCGG
>NZ_JALPKN010000432.1 GCF_023630195.1 Actinotalea sp. C106
GGTCGCCGCGCGCTGGGTGGGCACGGCGCCGGCCTCCTCCTCGGCAGCGAGGGCTGCGGCGAGGCGGGGGGTCAGGTCGAGCACCTGGGCCATGCCCTCCTCGCCCTCGGTGGTCTCACCCTCAGTGGTCTCACCGGCGACTGCCCCCTCGACGCCCGGGGCGGGCACCGCGGTGCCGAGCCCGGTGCCGCCGACCTCGGCGAGCAGCCCGGACGCGGCCTGGATGATCTGCGCGACGGTGACGAGGGCGCCGTCGGCCGCGGCCTGGGCGTCCCCGCCCTCCTGCTGACCGCGCTGCTGGGTGCCGGGCTTGCGCACCGAGCCCTCGACGACGGCCTCGAGGGCCGCCGCGAAGTCACCGGGGCTGCTCGCGCCGGAGGCCCCCGCGCCGGACGAGCCGCTGCCGCGGCCGCTGGTCGGCACAGGTGCCGGAAGCATGATGATCGTGCTCATCGTTCCCCCTCGATGGGTGGGTCGGTCGTGGTTCGACCACGGAGGGCGGCCTCGTCGAGCACGAGCTGCTCGGCGTGGTCCTCCTCGGTGCGGAGGGCGGCGGAGTGCCGGTCCTCGAGCTTCTCGAGCGCGGTGGCCCGCGCCCTGGCCTCGGCCCAGTGGGCGGTCGCCTCGTGCACCCGCGCCTGGGCGGCCTCGACCGCAGTGACGGACTCCGAGGTCAGGCCCGTGAGCGCGGCCCGGGCGGCGATGGCGGCGCGCCAGGTCAGCTCGTCGCCCTCGTCGGGCAGGGCTGCTCCGGCGAGCATCACGGCGGTGTCGTAGCGGCGCTTGTCCGCAGCACGACGCTCGGCGTTGGCACGGGCGGCCTCGGCCTCGGCCTGCTCCTCCTGGAGCTTGCGCAGGCGCAGCAGACCGCCGAGGCGGAAGGCCCGGGCCATCACTGACCCCCGATCGCTCGGACGAGTCCCGCGAGCCGGGCCCAGGAGTCCTCGGGCTCGGCGGTCTGGTCGAGGGGCTGCTGGAGGAAGGCGTCGATCGCGCCGGCGTGCTGCACCGCGGCGTCGACCAGGGCGTTGCTGCCGGCCACGTAGGCGCCGACGTCGAGCAGGTCCTGGGCCCGACGTCGGGCCGCCATGACCTGGCGGAGCACGACGGCGGCCTCGCGCTGGTCGGCCGAGGTGACCCGGCCGGCTACGCGGGAGACGGAGGCGAGCACGTCGATGCTCGGGAAGTGCCCGGCGACCGCGAGCTCGCGGGTCAGCACGACGTGACCGTCGAGGATGGACCGGGCAGCGTCGGCGATGGGCTCGTTGTGGTCGTCGCCGTCCACGAGCACGGTGTAGATGCCGGTCACCGAGCCGCGCTCGGCGGTGCCGGCCCGCTCGAGGAGCCGGGCGAGCAGGGAGAAGGTCGACGGCGGGTAGCCGCGGGTCGCGGGGGGCTCGCCGACCGAGAGGCCGATCTCGCGCTGGGCCATGGCCACGCGGGTCAGCGAGTCCATCATCAGCACGACGTCGCGGCCCTCGGCCCGGAAGCCCTCGGCGATGCTGGTCGCGACGAAGGCCGCGCGCAGGCGGACCAGCGGCGGCTCGTCCGACGTGGCGACCACGACGACGCTGCGGGCCAGGCCCTCGGGGCCGAGGTCGTCCTCGAGGAACTCGCGGACCTCACGGCCGCGCTCCCCGACCAGGGCGATGACCGAGATCTCGGCGTCGGTGCCTCGGGCGACCATGGACAGCAGGCTCGACTTGCCGACACCGGAGCCGGCGAACAGGCCCAGGCGCTGGCCGCGGCCCGCGGTGACCATGGTGTCCAGGGCGCGCACGCCCAGGGAGAGGGGGGTGTCGACCCGGGCGCGGCCCAGGGCCGAGGGCGCCGAGCCGTCGACCGAAACCTGGCGGGCGCCGGTGAGCGGGCCCTT
>NZ_JALPKN010000433.1 GCF_023630195.1 Actinotalea sp. C106
CGCAGCAGCCCCCGCCGCCCCCGGCCTGAGGGGCCGCGCGCGCCCGGCAGGGGTCACTCCTGCCGGGCCGCGCCCCACCCGTGCCACCGCTCGACGGCGAGGTGGACGCTCACCCGGGGACGGTCGCGGACCGGGTAGTCCCGCCCGGTGTAGTGGTTCGACAGCCGGTCTATGTCCCGCAGGCCCTCGTCGTCGACGATCGACACGACCCGGCCCTGCAGGCTCACGTGGGTGTACCAGTCGTTCTCGGCGAGGGCCGTGAGCGAGACCCGCGGGTCGGCCTTGAGGTGCTTGAGTCGCGCCCGCCCGGCGTCGAGACCCAGCAGCACCGTGCCGTCCTCTTCGACCAGGTACCAGGTCGCGACCGTGACGGGGCGGCCGTCGGCGGCCACCGTGGCCATCACGGCCGGGTTGGGCCGCGCGAGCAGGGCTGCGACGTCCTCGGGCAGGGGCGGGACGGGCATCAGGACCTCCGGGGTCGGGCTCAGCTACGCCGTCGACGCTACCGGCAGGTGCCGGGCCCACCAGGCGAGAACGTGCTCGAACCTCGCGAGGCGGTGCTGGGGCCGCCCCGACCGCGTGAGCTCGTGCCCCTCGCCGGGGAACAGCAGCAGCGCGGCCTCGACGCCGCGACGCTTGAGCTCGACGAACCAGCGCTGGCCCTGCTCGACCGGGCAGCGCCAGTCGTTCTCGGAGTGGATCACCAGGGTCGGGGTCCGCGCCTCGTCCACGTGAGCCATGGGTGACTGGGCCGTGAGGGCCGCCGCGCCGCCGTCGGTCGCGACGTCCCCCACGTACTCCAGGCCGAAGAACCAGCCGATGTCACTCGACCCGACGAAGCTCACCGGGTCCAAGAACCCTCGCTCGACGATCGCCGCGGCGAAGCGGTGCGTGCGGGTCGTGAGCCAGGCCGTCAGGTAGCCGCCGTAGGACCCACCCATCACACCGACCCGATCGGCGTCGAGCCCGAGCTCCGGGTCGGCGAGGGCGTGGTCCAGGAGGGCGAGCACGTCATCGGCGTCGACCGTGCCGAAGGCCTGCTGGATGGCCTTGCCGTGGGCCGCGCCGTAGCCGGCCGAGCCGCGCGGGTTGCCCAGCACCACCGCGTACCCCGCCTCGGCGAGGGTCTGGACCTCGTCGAACAGGGCGTGGGTGTACTGCGCGTAGGGGCCGCCGTGGATCATGAGGATGGTCGGGTGCGGCCCGGTCCCGAAGCGGTCGGGGTCGGGGGTGGCGACCCAGCCGTGCACCGGGTAGCCGTCGGGGGCCGTGGCGTCGAGCTCGAGCACGGGCCGAAGGCGCCCGGTGCCCCGCAGCTCGGCCGAGAGGTCCGTGACCCGGCGCTGCTCGCCTGAGCCCAGGTCCACCACGACGAGGTCCCCCGCAGAGTCCCCTGCGGCGACGGCCGCGACCGCGTGGGTCCCGTCGAGGGTCGCGCTCACGGCCTGCACGACGACGGGCCCACCCACCAGCACCCGCTCGGGCTCGGCGGAGCCCTCCGCGGCGGGGTCGGCGGGAAGGTCGAGCAGGACGACGGCGCCGCGCCGCTGATCGGCCACCAGCACCCGGTCACGGGTCACGGTCAGGAGACCGCTCGCCAGGTCGACCGCCTCGACGTCGGTGTGCCGGCGCGGGGCCGGGCCGCCGTCCCCGGACCGCGCGAGGTCCAGCTCCAGGGAGAACAGCCCCGTCTGGGCGGCGACGAACTCGCGTCCCGTCGCGCCCATGTCGGAGGCGAGGAACCAGAGCGTCCTGCCGTCCGCGGAGGGCACGACGGTGTCGACCGCCAGCTGGTCCCGCTCGCCCGCCCGGGTCAGGGGGTGGGGCGCTCCGGGGGCGCTGCCCGCCGGGGCGCCCTCGTCGAGCCCGTCGCG
>NZ_JALPKN010000434.1 GCF_023630195.1 Actinotalea sp. C106
GAGCACCACGGTGCCCACCGCGACGACAACCCGTCCGAGGGCGGCGAGCTCGTCGCCGTCGGCCAGGGCCGCCGGGGCCGCCCACACCGCGCCGAACGGGGTCCAGCTCAGCACCGCCGCGACCGCCGGCACGCGCTCGAGGGCACCCTCCAGGCCGAGGGCGGCGACGCCGATCACCACCGGCACGGCGAACCCGGCCACGAGCACCCCACCGACCGCGCTGATCTCGCGCGACCGGCGAGAGCCGAGCACCCGAGCCGCGAGCCCCGTGCTCAGCCTCGAGGCGAGCACGCAGGTGAGGCCGGCCACGGGGACCAGGACCAGGGCGAGCACGGCGGGCAGCACGCCGAGCTCACGACCCGGGCCGAGCCAGGCCAGCGCCGGGGCCGCGCTCCCGAGGAAGGTCATGAAGGTCGGCACCCCGAGCAGGGCGGCCACCAGGAGTCCGGGCACCAGTCGCCGGGCCCGCAGCCCGAAGGTCACGAAGCGGCCGATGTCGAGGGAGTCGTCCAGGCCCGGGACCAGGAGGGGCACCACGGCCCACCCCAGCACCAGGACGGTGCCCGCGAGCACGAGGACGTCGTGCACCACCTCGACCGGCTGACGGGACAGCCACACCGTCCCGCCCAGCACGGAGGGGAGGAATGCCAGGGCCCACAGCACCCCCATCACCAGCACGACGACGCGCCACCGCTCGCGCCGCAGGGTGTGCAGCAGCAGGCGCAGCCTCAGTCGGAGGAGGGTCGCAACCACGTCAGCTCCGCGTGCTCGAGGCCGCCGCCCAGCAGCCCGACGAATCGCTCCTCGAGGTCCTTGCCGCCGCGCACCTCGTCGACGGTCCCGGCCGCGAGCACCCGACCCCCCGCGACCACCGCCACGTGGTCGCACAGCCGCTCGACCAGGGCCATCACGTGGCTCGAGAGCACGACCGTCCCGCCCGCCTCGACGAAGCGCTGCAGGATCGCCCGGATCGCCCCCGCCGAGACGGGGTCCACCGCCTCGAAGGGCTCGTCGAGGACGAGGAGGCGCGGGGCGTGCACGAGGGCGCAGGCGAGGGCGACCTTCTTGGTCATCCCCGCCGAGTAGTCCGCGACGAGGGTCGAGCCCGCGCCGAGGAGGTCGAGGGCCTGCAGCAGGTCGTCGCGGCGCTCGGCCACGACCTCCCGGTCCATCCCGCGCAGCATCCCCGCGTAGCTGATGAGCTCGGCGCCGGTCAGCCGGTCGAAGAGCCGGAGCCCGTCGGGCAGCACCCCGAGCAGGGCCGAGGCCGCACCCCGCGGTCGGCTCCACACGTCGACCCCGTGGACCAGGACCGAGCCCTCGTCGGGGACCAGCAGGCCGGTGGCCATCGACAGGGTGGTCGTCTTGCCAGCGCCGTTGGGGCCGACCACGCCGTAGAAGGAGCCCGCCGGGATGTCCAGGTCGAGGCCCGCGACGGCGACCGTGGTGCCGAACCTCTTGACCAGTCCGCGCATCGACAGGGCCGGAGCCGGATCAGGGTCGGGGGCGGTCACCACGCCACCCTACGGTCCGGTCGGTGCGCGCTCGGTCTGGGACCCTGACCGCCACCCGTCCGGCCTAGGGCTCAGCGTCACCCCCGGACGGTCCGACGTGCCGGGCCGCCCCGCCCTGCGAGCGGCGACGCAGCAGCAGCGCCGCGGCCCCCAGGGCCAGCGCACCCAGCGCACCGAGACCGAGGGCTACCGGCCCGGGAACGCCGGTCGCCGCACGCTCGGCCTCGGCCCGGGCGACGAAGGTGGGTGTCGGGGTGGGGGTGGGCGTCGGTGCGGGGACGGCGAGCGCGGTGGGTGTCGGGGTGGGGGTGGGCGTGGGGGTGGGACTGGGTGTCGGAGTGGGGAAGTCGGAGGCCAA
>NZ_JALPKN010000435.1 GCF_023630195.1 Actinotalea sp. C106
CCGCAGCCCTGGACCGCCACCGGCCCACCCTGGGCGGGTCGAGCGCCGCCGCCCGGGCCGCCCAGCACTCGGCACGCTCCCGCGCCGACCAGCCCCCCTTGCCCGAGGAGGAGGACGACGAGCCGCCCCGCCGCATCGGGCGCCGCATCCTCACCGCCCTGGGCGTGCTCCTGGTGCTCGCCGCCCTCGGGGCCGGGGTGTACCTGGGCTACGGCTGGACCCAGGACCAGTACTACCTCGGCGTCGACGACGACCGTGTCGCGATCTTCCAGGGGATCCCCCAGTCCGTGGGCCCGCTCGAGCTGTCCTCGGTGGTCGAGACCAGCACCACCGAGCTCGACGACCTACCCGGCTTCGTGCAGGACCGCGTCCAGCAGACGATCCCTGCGAGCAGCCTCGACGACGCCCGGGACAGGCTCGAGAGCATCGAGTCCGAGGCAGCGGGGGACTCATGACTCCCGCCGGCGCACCGGCGGCGGCCAGCACCTGCCGGGGGGTGCTGTGATGGCCACCGTCCTGACCCACCGCGAACGCAACGGCCGCACCCTCGAGCTCGGCCTGCTCGCCATCGCCCTGGCCATCGGCGTGGGGGCCTACGCCCTGGTAGGCCTCGCGACGGCGGAGACGCTCCCGGTGGACATCGTCGGCTACAGCCTCGGCCTGGTGGGGCTGAGCCTCGGCCTGCACCTGGTGATGCGGTGGCGGGCGCCCTACGCGGACCCGGTGATCGTGCCCGTGGTGATCGCGCTCAACGGCATCGGCCTGGCGATGATCTACCGGATCGACGTGGCCTACGTGGACCGCGGACGGGACAGCGTCTTCGCCGAGCGCCAGCTGGGCTGGACGGCGCTGGGCATCGTCCTCGCCGCGGTCGTGCTGGTGCTGCTGCGCGACCACCGGACCCTGCGTCGCTACACGTACACGGCGATGGTCGCGGGGCTCATCCTGCTGATGCTGCCGCTGGTCCCCGGCCTGGGCACGGAGATCAACGGTGCGCGGATCTGGATCCGGGTGGCGGGGAACTCCTTCCAGCCCGCCGAGCTCGGCAAGATCTGCCTGGCGATCTTCTTCGCCGGGTACCTGGTCACCACGCGCGACACGCTCGCCCTGGCCGGGCCCAAGGTGCTGGGCCTGCAGCTGCCCCGGCCGCGGGACCTCGGGCCGATCATCCTGGCCTGGGCGGTCTCCCTGGGGGTGCTGGTCTTCGAACGGGACCTGGGCACCTCGCTGCTGTTCTTCGGGCTGTTCGTCGGGATGCTGTACCTCGCGACCGAACGGATCAGCTGGGTGGTCATCGGCATGGTGCTGTTCGTCGGCGGGGCGGTGCTCGCCGCCCAGGTGTTCTCCCACGTGGCGGCACGGTTCGACGGTTGGCTCAACGCTTTCGACGACGACGTCTTCAACGCCTCCCCCGGCGGCTCGGGCCAGCTGGTCCGGGGCCTCTTCGGCATGGCCAACGGTGGGCTCTTCGGCACCGGCTGGGGTCAGGGCCGCCCCGACCTGGTGCCCTTCGCCGAGTCCGACTTCATCATCGCCTCGATCGGTGAAGAGCTCGGCCTCACCGGGCTCCTGGCGGTGCTGGTCTGCTACCTCGTCCTCGCCGAGCGGGGCATGCGCACCGCCGTCGGCGTGCGCGACGGCTTCGGCAAGCTCTTCGCCGGGGGCATGGCCTTCGTGGTGGCCTTCCAGTGCTTCGTGGTCGTGGGCGGGGTCACCCGGCTCATCCCGCTCACCGGGCTGACCATGCCCTTCCTCGCGTACGGCGGGTCCTCGCTGCTGGCCAACTGGATCATCGTCGCCCTGCTGCTGCGGATCTCCGACGGCGCGCGCCGGCCCGCCGCCCCGGCCGGAGGCCCCGCCTCCCGCGCGCGC
>NZ_JALPKN010000436.1 GCF_023630195.1 Actinotalea sp. C106
ACGAGGGCGCCGCCCTCGCCCCGGCCGAGGCCGCGCAGGACCTCCTGGCCGAGCTCGCGGTCATCACCCGCGAGCGGCCCAGCGACGGCCGGCACATGCTGCTGACCGTCCCCCGGGACTGGGACCCGGACCCCGCCGTGGCCTCGGCCCAGCTCGAGGCCCTCACGACGGCGCCCTGGGTCGAGACCGAGCCGATCTCGGCCTTGGTCGGCGCGCCGGACCCTGGCCTGGACCGCGGCTCGCTGCCCCTGGACCTCGAGTCCGGCGCCGAGGTCGCGGCGAGCGAGCTGGCCCAGGTGCGGGCGGCCCTCGAGGAGCGCGACGAGATCTCGACGATGCTCGAGGACCCCGAGTCGGTCCTCGGGGACCCCGAGCTCGAGCTGCTGAGCGCGGCCTCGGCGGCGTGGCGCTCGGACCCTGAGGCGCGCCAGGCCTCGATCGCGGGGATCGAGGCGGCCACGGCGACCCTCCGCGGCGCCGTGGCGGTGGTCCCGGGCGGGGACGTGAACCTGATCTCGACCTCGGGGGAGCTGCCGATCCGGGTGGCCAACACCCTCGACCAGGCGGTCGACGTGCGGATCGGGCTGCGGCCGGGCGACTCCCGCCTGCGGTCCGACGACGACGTCGAGGTCACCATCGCGGCAGACAGCGAGGTCACGGTCGCGCTCCCGGTGCACGGCATCCAGAGCGCCGACGTGGCCGTCGCGGTCGAGGTGCGCACCCCCGAGGGGGTCGTGGTCGACGACAGCACCGTGCTCACGGTCCGCGTGCGGGCGGAGTGGGAGAGCATCGGCACGGCGATCATCGGTGCCCTGCTGGCCGTCGGCGTGGTGATCGGCGTCGTCCGGACCGTACGGCGCGGGCGCCGCGGCACGCGCGGCGAGCCCCGCGTCGACTCGGGCCCGGACGACCTCTCCCCCGAGGAGCACCAGGCATGAGGTCGCTGACCTGCCCGCTCCTGCGATGGCCCGCGCGGCACGTAGCATGAGCAGGCCCGGACCCGGGGGCGACGACCGTCGCGACCAGGGAGCGGGCCTGAGCCTGCGCGGAGGTGATCGTCTGGACGGCGTGGTGATCGGGCACGGCACCCTGCTGGCTGGGCGATACCGCCTCGACCAGCCGGTGCCCAGCGACCTGCCCGGCGTCGAGGCGTGGAGCGCGCAGGACCAGATCCTCGACCGCCCGGTGCGCGCGATGGTGCTGCGCGAGGGGCGCGTCGCCCAGGCTCAGGACGCCGCCCGTCGCGCTGCCCTGGTGACCGACCCGCGCCTGCTCCGGGTGCTGGACGTCGGGGACCACGAGGGCATGCCGTACACCGTCACCGAGCTGGTCGAGGGCCGGGACCTGGGCGAGCTCACCCAGCACGGCCCGATCCCGGCGGACCAGGCCCGCGCCATCATCGGCGAGGCTGCCATCGCCCTCGAGGCCGCGCGGCGCCGCGGGGTGCACCACCTCGCCCTGCGCCCCTCGAGCGTGCGGGTGACCGAGGACGGGCGCGTCGTCGTCACAGGACTCGGGATCGACGGCGAGGTCATGGACCGAGGCATCGGTGACGCCCGCTCGACCACCCGGGCGGACACGGTCGGCCTCGTGGCCCTGCTCTACCTGACCCTGACCGGACGTTGGCCCGCACCGCACGGAGGCGGCGCCGGTCCGGGACAGGTCACCGCCGCCCCCCTCGTCGGCGGCAGCCCTGTGGCCCCCGCCGAGCTGTCCCCCGGTGTCCCGAACGACCTCGACACCCTCTGCTCGGTGACCCTCGGCCCGCACGACGACGGCCCGCACAGCCCCGGCGAGCTCGTCCGTGAGCTCGAGCCCTGGGACCGGGTCGCGGCCGCCGAGCTGCTCCGCCGCCTCGACGCCGCCGGGCC
>NZ_JALPKN010000437.1 GCF_023630195.1 Actinotalea sp. C106
GGCCTCCGACTTCGTTGACCATCGTCGCGACCGCCTCGGGGTCGTAGCCGGCGCGCATCCGCCGGGGCTGCAGCGACGCGAGCTCGGTGCGAAGCCGGGCGGCGTTGATGGGCTCGGCGGGCTGACCTGCCGGCCCGTCGCCGGCACCCCCGCCGCCGCGCAGCGCGACCACGACGCGGTCGAGGAACTCGTCGACCTGGCTCTGGTCGTAACCGTCGGTGAACTTGGTGGCCTTGAACCTGGCGTTCAGGACGTCCTCGGCCGTCACGCCGGGCGCCTCACCGGTCGCGGCGACATCGAGGCCTGCGGCTACCCGCGCCATGAAGGCGTCGACCTGCGCGGGCTCGTAGCCCTCGCGGAACTTGGTGGGCGTGAACCTCGCGGAACGCACCTCGGCAGCGCTGATCATGCTGAACCCCCTTGTTGGCGCCGACCGATCACGGCCGGCGCTCTCCCCCGTCGGGCATCACGGTAGGGGCGAGGACCCGCGCTAGCGCAGGCTCGGCCACGATCGACGCCCGGAGGGGGTGAAGAGCACCCGTTCAGCCCAGCCAGGAGCTCCCGTGGAAGGCCTCGGTGTGCCGCGGGATGTGCACCGTCTCCCCTGCGGCGAGGCGTCGGCAGAGGTCGAAGGCCACATCGACGTCGGGTCCCCGGCCGTCGCTGCTGGCGCTACCCCCGCCCGGGTGCCACTGCACGTGCCACGTCTTGCCCCGCAGGACGACGAAGGGCCCACCGACGACCTCGACGACGGCGGCGTCGACCGCCTCGAGGAGGTCTTGCGAGCCGCTGTCGCAGGCGTCGCAGCCGCAGCCCGGCTGGAGCGCGACGACGACGTCGGGCCGGTTCACGCACACCTCCAGGACGGCGAGCGTGGCGTCGGCCTCCTCCTGCGGGACGTCCCGTTCGAGCAGGAGGAGGGCAAGGGCGTCGGGGCGCTGCGGGGTGACGCGCAGGCCGCGGTCGAACCCGCGCTGGCCGTCACGGCCCGTCGACGGCGCGATCTCCTCGACGCTCGCGCCGAGCACCTCGGCGAGCACCGCGGCCCACACCCGCGCTCGCTCGTGGACGATCCGGTAGCGCCCCGGGTCGGTGACGCGCGAGTACTCCTCCTCGCGCGGCGATCCGCCGTCGGGCCGGGGGTCTGGCCAGGACGGGAGGTCGAGCCGGTCGTACCGCGCGAGGACGAGCGCCTGCAGGTCCGCGACGGTGATCTCCACACCACGAACCTACGGCGCTCAGCGCCGAGCGTGCCCCCACTGCCAGGATGACTCCTGTGACCCCGCCTCCCCGCCTTCGCGCCGCCGACGTCGCGGTGGCTGCCGGGACCTGGCTCGTCGCGGGGACGCTGCTGCTGTCGATGCCGGCCATCGCCGCCATGGACCCCGAGGTGGCCATGCAGGCACCCACGCCCGG
This sequence comes from Actinotalea sp. C106, assembly GCF_023630195.1. GTDB lineage: Bacteria > Actinomycetota > Actinomycetes > Actinomycetales > Cellulomonadaceae > Actinotalea. Next base: position 1,417 of record NZ_JALPKN010000437.1, read on the forward strand.
CACCCTCGCGTGGTGGCTGGGCCTGAGCGTCATCACGGCGCAGGCCGTCGCGCTGCTGTGGCGTCGGCTCCACCCCCGGGTGGTGCTGGTCGCCGTCGCCGGGGCGGTGCCGGTGGGGGGCCTCGTCGGCCTCGACGACGCCCTCGGCACCACCACCGTCCCGCTGCTGGTGGCCGCCTACGCCACCACCGTCTCGGGTCCGTTCCGGCGGGCCGCTCCCGCCCTCGCCGCCGCCGCCGGTCTGATGGGGCTCGGCACGCTGCTCGCCCTGCCTGAGGGTGCGGTGCTCACGCTGCTCACCGTGGGCGCCGCCCTGGGCCAGGCCGCCGGCACCGTAGGGCTCGCGGTCCTGGCCGGCGTCGTCGTCCGAGCGCGCCGGGAGACCACGGAGGCGCGCGAGCGTCAGATCCAGGCGCTGCGCCGCGAGCACGAGGCGCG
>NZ_JALPKN010000438.1 GCF_023630195.1 Actinotalea sp. C106
GCGCCCAGCTCCCGGCGCACGCGGCGGACCTTCTTGTCCGAGACGGCGCGCTCGCCCAGCTCCTCAGGGGTCCACTCGACCTCGTCGACCGGGTAGTTGCCCTTGGCCGGACGACGGCGCCGCTCGGGCACCGTCACGCCGTCGGCCATGCGTCGTGTGGAGAGCAGGAAGCCGGTGTGCCCGATCATCCGGTGCTGGGGGCGGACGGCGAGACCCTCGAGGTGCCAGCCACGGACCATGGTCTCCCAGGCCTGGGGCTCGGTGAACCGGCCGTCGTCGCGCACGTCCTCGGCGAGGCGGGACAGCTGGGTGGTCGTCGCGACGTACGCCACGAGGACGCCCCCCGGCGCGAGGGCCCCGGCCACGGCCTCGAGGTTCTCCCAGGGTGCGAGCATGTCCAGGACCACGCGGTCGACGCTGCCGGGCGCCTCGGTCTCGGGCAGCACGTCGCTCAGGTCCCCGACCGACAGGCGCCACGCCGGGTGCTCCCCGGCGAAGAGGCCCTCGACGTTGGCCCTCGCGATCGCGGCGAAGTCCTCGCGGCGCTCGATCGAGTGCAGGTACCCGCCGTCGCCGACGGCCCGCAGCAGGGACATGGTGAGCGCCCCCGAGCCCACCCCGGCCTCGACGACCCGGGCACCGGGGTAGATGTCGGCCATCGCGACGATCTGCCCGGCGTCCTTGGGGTAGACCACCGCGGCCCCGCGGGGCATCGACAGGGTGTAGTCCGACAGCAGCGGGCGCACCGCGAGGTAGTCCACGTTGCCGGTGCTCGTGACGACCGAGCCCTCGGGCGCGCCGATGAGCTCGTCGTGCCGGAAGTACCCCTTGTGCGTGTGGAAGGTGGCGCCCTCGGCCAGGGTGATCGTGTGCAGCCGACCGCGAGGGTCGGTCAGCTGGACCCTGTCCCCCACCCGCAGCGGACCACGGCGCGCCTCGGCGCCGGTGGGCGTCGGACGGGGCTCGGACGGGGGGACGACGGCAGGTCCGGAGGTGGTCACGACCGTCGAGTCTAGGTGCGCGCGGCGCGACCCCGGCGCAGGGCGTCCACGACGTCCTGCGCGTGCAGCAGCCCGACGACGCGCCCGGTGGGGTCCAGGACCACCATCACCGGGGAGGAGCGTGCGGCGAGGGCGACGGCCTGCACCGCCGCGGAACCGGTCAGCGACCCGTCCACCGAGGAACCCGGGGGCAGCGGGACCGCGACGGCCGACAAGGGCGTCCCGGCCCGCCGGCTGGCCGGGACCGAGCGGACGGCGTCGGCGTCGAGGTAGGCCCCCGGCCGACCGTCGGTGCCCAGGATCACGGCCTCGCCGGGGATCTCGACGTCGGCGAGGGTCGCGTCGGCGCTCACCACCGCGGTCGGGCGCATGAGGTGGCGCAGGGCGAGAGCCTCGACCGCGCGGTCGGCGTGGCCGGCCCGCACGGCCTGGTCGGCACCGCTCCACAGGAAGGCGCCGATGAGCGCCCCCCACACCACCGAGGTGAGGGACGGCGTGCGGCCCGCGACCAGGGGGACCAGCAGCACCCAGGCCAGGACGGCGACCGCGACCACGCGACCGACCCACCCGGCGACGACGGTGCCGGTGGAGCGCCGCCCGGTCGTGCGCCAGACGAGGGCCTCGAGCACCCGGCCGCCGTCCAGGGGGAGCCCGGGCACGAGGTTGAACACCCCGACGAAGCCGTTGGCGACGGCCGCGGCCGTCATGATCAGCGCCGCGAGCCCGCCCGAGGGCAGCACCTGCACCACCAGCCAGGCCGCGAGGCCGAGGCCGAGGTTGACCGCGGGCCCGGCTACCGCGACCAGGGCGCTCGAG
>NZ_JALPKN010000439.1 GCF_023630195.1 Actinotalea sp. C106
AGCCGACCGCGGAACCCACCACCGAGCCGGCACCCAGCCCCACGCCGTCGACCCCGCCCCCGGCCCCCGCGCCGGTCACCGAGCCCGCACCTGAGCCCCCGGCCACCCCCGAGCGTCGCACCGTGCCGATCGGCGCGACCATCCCGTGGGGTCCCCTCGACACCACCGCCCTGGCGAACCGCACCGCCGGGTGGGGCACCGCGCCGTCGTACCTGCTCTGGTACACCGGCTTCGGCGAGCCCGCAGACCCCGCCAAGCTCGCGGCCGTGCGCGCCGCGGGGGCCGTGCCGGTCATCACCTGGGAGCCGTGGAACTACACCCGCGGCCCGGTGCAGCCCGAGTACGCGATGGACCGCGTCGTCGCCGGGGACCACGACACCTACATCACCGAGTTCGCGCGCACCCTCGCGGCCGACGGCGGCCCGGTGCACCTGCGCTTCGCGCACGAGATGAACGGCACCTGGTACCCGTGGGCCGCCGGCGTCAACGGGAACGACGCCGCGGACTACGTCGCAGCCTGGAAGCACGTGCACCGCGTGTTCGCCGAGCAGGGCGCGACGAACGTGACGTGGGTGTGGTCCCCGAACGTCGTGTTCCCGGACTCGACGCCGCTGGCCAACCTGTACCCGGGCGACGCGTTCGTCGACGTCGTCGGGGTGGACGGGTACAACTGGGGCACCTCGCAGTCGTGGAGCTCCTGGTACACCGGGTCGGAGATCTTCGCCCCCACCCTCGACGAGGTGCGCGCCCTCGCCCCGGGCAAGCCGATCCTCATCACCGAGACCGCCTCGACCGAGCTCGGCGGGGACAAGGCCACCTGGATCACCGAGCTGTTCGCCTACCTGGCCGCGCAGCCCGACGTCGTGGGCCTCGTCTGGTTCGACGAGAACAAGGAGACCGACTGGCGGGTCGACAGCTCCTCGACCTCAGCCGCGGCCTTCCGCGACGGCGCTGCCGATTGAGCTCGCTTCCTCCGCCGTGGTCGGGCCGCCCTCTACGCCAGCCTCGCTCTCGCGCGGCCGTTCGAGGAAGTACGCGCCGAGCGCCCCCGCGAGGGTCGCGAACACGGCCACCGAGTAGACGCTGAGCACCACCTCGAGCACCCGGGCCACGCCGTCGGGGGACTCGAGGGGTTGACCGGTGATGGTCGCGAGCGCCGCCCCGTGCAGGGCCTGGGCGTAGGAGTCGAAGGCCTCGAGCACGTAGAGCAGCTGGCTGCTCGCCAGGACGACGACGCCGGTGACGGTGGCCAACCAGCCGATCCGGCCGGTGAGCAGCCGCCCTGCCGATCGAGACCCCCGCACCGCGCTCGACAGCACCCCGCCCACGCGCGCCACCCGCGCGACCCGCAACGACCGGGCGATCTGCACCGCGCGGAACACCCGCAGGAACGGCAGCGCGAGGAACAGCACCTGCCACCAGTTGCGCCGCCAGAACCTGCCCTGGTCCTTCGCGACGTAGGCGCGCAGGGCGAACTCCGCGACGAAGGCCGCCCACAGCACCCACCCGACGACAGCGAGCACGTCCGCCAACGGTGGCCCTTCGGCGAGGGTCTGCCCGAGCACCACGAACAGGAAGATCAGCCCGAGGGCGCCCATCGGGGTGTCGAGCCGCTGGGACAGCGCCTCGGCCTCGGCGAGCCCGCGCCGGCGGTGGGTCGGTGGGGCCGGCTGCTCCACGCGTCCTCCTCGCTCGACTGCCCGCGGTCTCGACTGCCCCCTGACGGTAGGGAGCCCACGCACGACGCGCACCTCGGGGCGAGGGCCGGGAGGCCTGCGCGGGTGCGGC
>NZ_JALPKN010000043.1 GCF_023630195.1 Actinotalea sp. C106
CGCGGCGTCGGGGGCTGACGACGACGACCCGTGCGGGCCGGGCGGCCGTGAGCGCTGCGACCGCGTCGAGGCAGGCCTGGCGCTCAGCCTCGAGCACCATGGCACGACCGGCGGACCCGGGCACCAGCAGGGCGGACTCAGGCACGAGGGCGGCGGCGACGAGCACCCCCCGACGCTACCGGGCCGAGCCCCGCGGACGCCCGGCCCCCACCCCGGTGGGACCGAGTAGGGTGCTCCGATGGGGTTCTTCTCCTGGGTACGACGGGTGCGCGACGCCCCCACGGTGCGTGAGGACGACGCGCGGCAGGCCGGACGGCCGATGGCCGGGCTGCTCGGGGCCCCGGCCCGTCAGGCACCCGACCAACGGTCCGAGGACGGCCTGACCGTCCCGCTGTCGCGCGAACGCCTGTGCGCCTGGTTCTCCGAGCACGGTTACACGTACTTCGTCGACAACGACGGCGACGTAGGCGGGCTGTGGCGCGGACGGCTCTTCTACTTCTTCCTCTTCGGTGAGCGCCAGGAGATCCTCCAGGTGCGCGGGCAGTGGAACCGGGAGTTCGCGATCGAGCGCCTGACCGAGGTGCTCGAGGTGTGCAACGAGTGGAACGCGGAGCGCGTCTGGCCCAAGGCCTACGTGCGGGTGCGCGACGACGGCATGGTGCACGTGACCTGCGAGGTGTCGACGGACCTCGAGCACGGGGCGACCGACGACCAGCTCGGCCAGCTCGTGCACTGCGGGGTCAGTGCCTCGAGCACCGTCTTCGACCTGCTCGACGAGCTGTACCCCGACCCTGCGGCGGCAGCGCCGTGAGCGCCCCGGGCCGCGGGCGGGAGGCCACGCCGGGGGCCGACCAGGCGGCCCGCCGGCCGTCCCCGGTGGAGTCCTCCCGGGTCGAGGCCTACCTCGTCGGGCGCGGGTACCACGTGGCCCGCGACGAGGACGAGGACCTGACCGGCACCTGGGACGGTGACCGGTTCTGGTTCCTGCTGCTGGGCGAGCAGCAGGAGATCCTCCAGGTCCGCGGTCGTTGGCACCGCACGCTGCCCGCCCACCGCCGGGCCGCCGCCCTGCTCGCGGTCAACGACTGGAACCGCGAGCGCATCTGGCCCAAGGTCTACCTGCGCGACGAGGACGAGGGGGCTGCCCTCTACACCGAGGTCTCGGTCGACCTCGAGCACGGCGTGACCGACGACCAGCTGGGCCAGCTCGTGGCCTGCGGCCTGGGGACGGGTGTGCAGTTCTTCGCGGCCCTCAGCGGGCTCGTCCCGGAGGACTGAGCTCGACTCAGGGGCGCAGGGTCGGCACCCCGAGCAGCACGGGGCCGGAGGTGGCCGAGGCCGAGCCGTGGCCGTGCTCCTCCTCGCCGCCCTTGGCGCGCTCGGCCCGCGCCCAGGCGTCGCCGGCCCGGGTCCGCCGCACGAGGTACGGGCCCCCGTCGAGGGCCGAGTCGGCCTCGAGGTGGTGCGGGGCCGACCTGGTCACACGGACCGTCACGAGGTCCCCGGGGCGCGCGCGGTCAGGGTGGAGGTCCGCAGCACTGCGAGGATCTGCCGCGGGACCGCCCGAGGCGGTTCCCCCCGAGGGCTCGGCGACCGGCCGCGTCGTCCCGTCGGTGACGGCGACAGGCTCGGCCAGGTGGACGAGCCGGTTGTCCGCGGCCCGACCCGTCACGCGGTGGGTGGCGCCGTCCTTGCGCCCCTCCCCCTCGATGACGAGCACCTCGACCGTGCGACCGACCTGGCGGGCGTTCTCCTCGGTCGAGATGCGCTCCTGGAGTGCCGTCAGGCGGAGGTAGCGCTCCTGCACGACGTCCTTGGGGAGCCGGTCGGGCAGGTCGGCAGCGGGGGTCCCGGGCCGGGGCGAGTACTGGAAGGTGAAGGCCGAGGAGAACCGCGCGGCCTCGACCACGCGCAGGGTCTCGGCGAAGTCCTCCTCGGTCTCCCCGGGGAAGCCGACGATGATGTCCGTGGTGATCGCGGCCTCGGGCATCGCCGTGCGAACCCGGTCGAGGATGCCGAGGAACTTCTCCGAGCGGTACGAGCGCCTCATGGCCCGCAGGACGCGGTCCGAGCCCGACTGGAGGGGCATGTGCAGCTGGGGCATGACGGTGGGGGTCTCAGCCATCGCGGCGATGACGTCGTCGGTGAACGAGGCGGGGTGCGGGGAGGTGAAGCGCACCCGCTCCAGGCCCGGGACGGCCCCCACCGCGCGGAGCAGCTTGGCGAAGGCCCCGCGGTCGCCGAACTCGACGCCGTAGCTGTTGACGTTCTGCCCGAGCAGGGTCACCTCGATCGCCCCGTCAGCCACCAGCGCCTCGACCTCGGCGAGAATCTCCCCCGGCCGGCGGTCGCGCTCCTTGCCGCGCAGGTGCGGGACGATGCAGAAGGTGCAGGTGTTGTTGCAGCCCACCGAGATCGAGACCCAGCCCGCGTAGACCGACTCCCGGCGGGTGGGCAGGGTCGAGGGGAAGACCTGGAGCGACTCGGCGATCTCGACCTGGGCCTCGGCGTTGTGCCGTGCTCGGTCCAGGAGCACCGGGAGCACGTCCAGGTTGTGGGTGCCGAAGACGACGTCGACCCAGGGAGCCCGCTCGACGATGCCGGACCGGTCCTTCTGCGCCAGGCAGCCGCCGACGGCGATCTGCATGCCCGGGCGGTCGTTCTTGACCGCGGCGAGCTGCCCGAGGTTGCCGTACAGCCTGCTCGCCGCGTTCTCGCGCACCGCGCAGGTGTTGATCACCACGACGTCGGCGCGAGAGGCCGCAGCGTCCTCGGGGGCGGCCGGCACGTAGCCCGCCCCCTCGAGCATCCCGGCCATGTGCTCGGAGTCGTGGACGTTCATCTGGCAGCCCAGGGTGCGGACCACGTAGGTGCGCGGGGGCGTGAGGGTCGTGGACATCAGGGTCAAGGGTACGGCGCGCGCGGGGCCCGCGGGGCAGGCGGCGGCCTGCTCGACGCCGGCGCGAGACGCCCGAAGCGGGGCGGATGTTGTCAGAAGGTTCTTTTCCTGGTCGTTGCCGATTTGTGACCGTGTGGGCTGGCTCGCGAAACATGCGCCCTCTACGGTCAGCACCATGGCTCAAGATCGTGCACTGCCCCAGGACGCCGGTGTCCCCGACCGCAGCGAGCTCGGCGCCCCGCTCGTCGTCCTCGACAAGGTCAACAAGAACTTCGGTGCGCTGCACGTCCTGCAGGACATCGACCTGACCGTGCACCGCGGCGAGGTCGTCGTCGTGATCGGCCCCTCGGGATCGGGCAAGTCGACCCTGTGCCGGTCGATCAACCGGCTCGAGACCATCGACACCGGCACCATCACGATCGACGGCGTCCCCGTCCCGGCCGAGGGCAAGGCGCTGGCCCGCATGCGCGCCGACGTCGGCATGGTCTTCCAGTCCTTCAACCTGTTCGCGCACAAGACGGTGCTGGAGAACGTCACCCTCGGGCCCATCAAGGCCAATGGCCTCAAGAAGTCCGAGGCCAAGGCGCTGGCGATGCAGCTGCTCGAGCGCGTCGGGGTCGCCAACCAGGCCGACAAGCTCCCCGCCCAGCTCTCCGGCGGCCAGCAGCAGCGCGTCGCGATCGCCCGTGCGCTGGCGATGAAGCCCAAGGTCATGCTGTTCGACGAACCCACCTCGGCCCTCGACCCCGAGATGATCAACGAGGTCCTCGACGTCATGGTCTCCCTGGCGGCCGAGGGCATGACCATGATCGTCGTCACCCACGAGATGGGCTTCGCCCGGAAGGCTGCCCACCGGGTGGTGTTCATGGACGGCGGCCAGGTCGTCGAGGAGGCCGACCCTGAGACCTTCTTCACCGCGCCCGAGAGCGAGCGCGCCCAGGACTTCCTGTCCAAGATCCTGACCCACTGACCATCTGGACGACTGACACCGGCGGCCACCATGACCGCCGCGCAGCACCTGTCACCGCTGCACCCGGCGGGGCATCACACGGAAGGGGACAGCCCATGCGTTCACGAATCGGAGCCGTCGCGGCACTCGCCGCGGCCACGCTCGCCCTGACAGCCTGCAGCTCGGACGCCGAGGAGCCCGAGGCAGGGACCGACGAGCCCAGCGAGACGACGGACTTCCCGGAGGGCTCGACCATGGCGGCCCTCGCCGACGCCGGCTCGATCACCATCGGCACCAAGTTCGACCAGCCCCTCTTCGGCCTCGTCGGGCCGAACGGTGTTCCCGAGGGCTTCGACGTGGAGATCGCGACCATGATCTCGGAGAAGCTCGGCATCGCCGCAGAGGACATCGAGTGGGTCGAGACCATCTCGGCCAACCGCGAGACGTTCATCACCTCGGACCAGGTCGACCTCGTCGTCGCGACCTACACGATCAACGACGAGCGCAAGGAAGAGATCTCCTTCGCCGGGCCGTACTACGAGGCCGGGCAGTCGATCCTCACCCTCGCCGACAACGAGGAGATCCAGGGGCCCGACGACCTGGCGGGCGCCAGGGTCTGCACCGTCTCCGGATCCACCCCGGAGGCCAACCTGCTCGAGACCTTCCCCGACGCCGAGGTCGTGCCCTTCGGCGCCTACTCCGAGTGCCTCGAGCCCCTGCGCAACGGCCAGGTGGACGCGGTGAGCACGGACAACGTGATCCTCGCGGGCTTCGCCGCCGAGAGCGACGACCTCGAGGTGCGCGGAGAGCCGTTCACCGAGGAGCCGTACGGCATCGGCCTGGCCAAGGATGACGACGAGTTCCGTGACTGGATCAACGACGCCCTCGAGGAGATGTACGAGGACGGCAGCTGGACCGAGGCCTGGGAGAACACGGCGGGAACCGTCCTGCCGACCCCCGAGCCCCCCGCCGTCGACCGCTACTGATCGGGACCGAGCCCGGCTGAGCCGGGCTCACCCCACCAGGCGGTCCGGGCCACTCACCGTGGCCCGGACCGCCTACCTCCCACACCGACCAGTGCGCACCGCCGCACCTGCACGAAGGGGACCACCAGGGTGGACGTGCTCGTCGACAACCTGCCTTCCTACTGGGCCGGGTTCCTGGTGACCATGCGCCTGACCCTCTACTCGGGGGTGATCTCCCTGGCCCTGGGGCTCGTCCTCGCGGCGTTGCGGGTGTCACCGATCCGCCCGCTGCGCGGCCTCGCCGCCACCTACGTCGAGCTGCTGCGCAACACGCCGCTCACCCTGGTGTTCTTCTTCTTGATCCTCGTCGCTCCCCAGTTCGGGGTCATCGCGCCGCTCGGCTTCTGGACCGCGGTCATCTGCCTCTCGCTGTACACCGCTGCCTTCGTCGCCGAGGCGGTGCGTTCGGGCATCAACAGCGTCGGTGTCGGCCAGGCCGAGGCCTCGCGTGCGATCGGACTCACCTTCGGCCAGAGCCTGGGCAACGTGATCCTGCCCCAGGCGCTGCGCTCGGTGGTCCCGCCGATGATCAACGTGTTCATCGCCCTCACCAAGAACACCTCGGTGGCCGCTGGCTTCGCGGTGGTCGAGCTGGTGGGCAGCGGCCGCCGGATCTCCCAGGGCAACCCTGGCGATGCCGTCATCATCCTCATCGGAGTCGCCCTCTTCTACCTGGCGATCACGATCCCGCTGGGCGTGATCGCCAGCACCGTCGAGCGAAAGGTGGCGTTCAGCCGATGAGCTCGATCCTGTACGACGCCCCCGGGCCCGTGGCACGCCGCCGTGAACGGTGGGGTTCCATCATCGGCGGTCTGATCCTGCTCGGGATCATCGCGCTGGGGGTCTACTACGCCCACGGTCGCGGTGTCTTCGGAGCCGACCGGTGGGACGTCCTCTTCGACCCGCCCAAGGGGCAGACCGCCGCCGACGTGTGGACGTCGATGATCGTGCACGGCCTCGGCGCGACCCTCCGGGCCGCCCTCGTCGCCGCGCCCCTCTCGCTCGTCCTGGGCCTTGTCCTGGCCGTCTGGCGCACCGCTGGCCGCTGGTGGGTCAAGGCCCCAGCCATCATGATCATCGAGCTCTTCCGCGGCCTGCCCGTGCTGCTCATGATGTTCTTCGGACTCCTGGGCTTCGGATGGAGCGCCTTCACCGCGGTGGTCTTCGGTCTCACCGTCTACAACATGGCCATCATCGCCGAGATCCTGCGTGCGGGGCTGGCGTCGCTGCCCCGGGGCCAGGCCGAGGCCGCCTACGCGGTGGGGCTCTCGAAGACCCAGACCCTGTTCACCGTCCTGCTGCCCCAGGCCGTCCGCACCATGCTGCCGAGCCTGATCGCCCAGCTCGTGGTCCTGCTCAAGGACTCCTCGCTCGGCTACATCGTGGGCTACGCCGAGCTCCTCCGGTCGATCCAGAACAACGGGCAGTACTTCGGGAATGCCTACTACATCGCCCTCTTCGTGGTGGGCGCGGGCATCTACCTCGTGGTGAACATCTCCCTGTCCCGCCTGGCCATGCGCCTCCAGCGCGGCCCCATCAAGGGCGCTCCGGCAGCCCCGGCCGACGACGAGGCGGAGGCCGCTCCGACGACGGCGACGCCAGGGGTCCGCCCCTGACGCTGGCCCCTGCGGGCGTCACGTCCCACAGGGGATCACCTGGCCGCGGCTGCAGCGCCCGAGCCGTCGCAGCCAGCGTAGGTCGGGCTGCGACCGACAGGGCGCTCAGCCCGCGGTCGCGCTCGCGCGGATCTCGCGGATGGCCGTGACCGTGATCTCGCCGGGGTAGCTGAGGTCTTTCTCGATGTGCCTGGCGATGGTCTCGGCGAGACCAGCCATGGCGGCGTCATCGACCTCGGTTGGCTCGACGACCACGCGGACCTCGCGTCCGGCGGACATCGCCACGGCGCGGCGCACCCCTGAATGGGCCACCACCAGGGCCTCGAGGGTGTCCATCCGCTCGATGTACTGGTCGAGCTCCTCGCGGCGAGCACCCGGACGCGCTGCCGAGCAGGCGTCGGCAGCCTGGACCAGCACCGCCTCGAGGGTCTCGGGCGGCACCTCGTCGTGGTGGGCCGCGATGGCGTTGACCACAGCAGCAGACTCCCCGACCCGGCGCGCCAGGTCTGCGCCGACGAGGGCGTGCGTGCCCCCGAGCTCGGCCGTGAGGGCCTTGCCCACGTCGTGCAGGAACGCCCCACGCCGGGCGAGCTCGACGTCGGCGCCCATCTCGGCAGCCATCGACGCAGCGATCTGCGCGCTCTCCACGAGATGCGCCAGGACGTTCTGGCCGTAGCTGGTCCGCAACCGGAGGCGTCCGAGGGTCTCGACGAGCTCGGGGTGCAGCCCGCTGATCCCGGCGCGCTCGGCCGCCTCGTGCCCCGCAGCGACGGACCGCTCCACGGCCCCCTCGACGGCGTGGGCGTAGGCGATCTCGATGCGCTGGGGGTGGATACGCCCGTCGGCCATGAGGTCGGCGAGAGCCACCGCTGCGATCTCGCGTCGCTCGGCGTCGAAGCTGGAGAGCATCACCGTGTCAGGGGTGTCGTCGACGATGACGTTGACCCCGGTCAACGCCTCGAAGGTCCGGATGTTGCGGCCCTCCTTGCCGATGATCCGGCCCTTCATCTCCTCAGCGGGCAGCGGCAGGGTGGTGACCACGGTCTGGGCACTCGTCCGCCCCGCGACACGCTGGACCGCTGTGGCGACGATCCGCTTGGCTCGTTCATCCGCGGACCGCCGGGCCTTCGCCTCGACACGACGCACTGCCGTCGCGGCCTCGTTCTTGGCAGCAGCGATCATCCTCGCGACCTGCTCCGCGCGCGCCTCCGCTGCAGACAACCCACCGATCGCAGCCAGCGCGGACTCGGCCTCGTCCCGCGCCGCGGTGGCGGCCTGGGTCAAGGCGGCGGCCTCGGCCTCGGCCTCAGCGACCCGACGACCTACCGAGGCCTCAAGGTCGCGCAGCTCCTGGCGCTCGCGGCCCAGCTCCTGCTCGCGCTGCGCCAGGCGCTCTTCGCGCCGTTGAGCCTCGGCGAGCAGGCTGCGGGCCTCGTCCTTGACCGCAGCGACATCGGCCTCGGCCCGGGACCGCGTCGCAGCAGCCTCACGCCGAGCCAGGAGCACCAGCAGCAGGGCGACCAAGCACGCCATGAGCAGCACGATGATGATCGCGACCTCGCCCACCGTCGCTCCTTCCAGGACCAGGTCGGCTCAGTCGCCGACCGAGGACCCAGAATCCCATGCCTCGGCAGCCTCGGCGTCCACCAACTCGCGGATCAGACGCGAGGCCAGACCCGGCCCGTACCCCTTGCGCGCGAGCATGGCGACCGCACGGCGCGCCTTGACCTCGGGATCCAACCCGGAACCAGAGCGCCAGCGGCGCTCAAGAAGCCTGCGCGCGCTCTCCTCCTCGGCCTCGTCGTCGACCGTCGCCAGGGCCTCCTGCGCGTGCTCGTCCTCGATCCCCTTGCGGCGGAGCTCCTGGGCGAGCGCCCGGCGCGCGAGCCCCCGCGACTCCCGCTGGCTCCGGACGAGCATCTGGGCGTACTCCGCGTCGTCGATGAGTCCGACCTCGGTGAAGCGGTCGAGCAGACGTTCAGCGAGCCCCTCCTCGACCCCCTTGCGGGCGAGGGCCTGGGCGAGCTGGTGCCTGCTTCGTGGCGCCCCGGCGAGCTGACGCAGCAGGATCGCACGGGCGACCGATTCGGCCTCGGGCTCTGGGTCGACGGCCGCAGCCCCCTCCTCGGGGGGCTCGACAGCCGCCGACCTCGACTGCGGGCTCAGAAGTCGACACCACCTGCCGGGTCCGCAGGAGCGTCGACCTGGGCGCCGATGCCCAGCTTCTCCTTGATCTTCTTCTCGACCTCGTCAGCGAGATCCGGGTTGTCGCGCAGGAAGCCGCGGGCGTTCTCCTTGCCCTGCCCGAGCTGGTCGCCCTCGTAGGTGTACCAGGCCCCGGACTTGCGGATGAAGCCGTGCTCGACCCCGAGGTCGATCAGCCCACCCTCTCGGGAGATGCCGACCCCGTAGAGGATGTCGAACTCGGCCTGCTTGAAGGGCGGGGCCATCTTGTTCTTGACGACCTTGACCCGGGTCCTGTTGCCGACCGCGTCGGTCCCCTCCTTGAGGGTCTCGATGCGTCGGATGTCCAGCCGCACCGAGGCGTAGAACTTGAGGGCCTTGCCCCCGGTCGTCGTCTCGGGCGAGCCGAAGAAGACGCCAATCTTCTCGCGCAGCTGGTTGATGAAGATCGCGGTCGTGCCTGACTGGCTCAGCGCCCCGGCGATCTTGCGCAGCGCCTGCGACATGAGCCGAGCCTGGAGACCGACGTGGCTGTCGCCCATCTCGCCCTCGATCTCGGCCTTGGGCACGAGGGCCGCGACCGAGTCGATGACGACGATGTCGATGGCTCCCGAACGGATCAGCATGTCCATGATCTCGAGGGCCTGCTCACCGGTGTCGGGCTGGGACACCAGCAGGGCGTCGGTGTCGACCCCGAGCTTCTTGGCGTACTCCGGGTCGAGGGCGTGCTCGGCGTCGATGAAGGCCGCGATACCCCCGGCCTTCTGAGCGTTCGCCACGGCGTGCAGCGCCAGCGTCGTCTTGCCGGAGGACTCCGGCCCGTAGATCTCGACCACCCGGCCCCGCGGCAGGCCACCGATGCCGAGCGCGATGTCCACGGCGATCGAGCCGGTCGGGATCACCTCGACGGGAGCGCGCCCGTCGTCCCCCAGGCGCATGATCGAGCCCTTGCCGAACTGGCGATCGATCTGGCCCAGGGCGGCCTCAAGGGCCTTGGAGCGGTCTGCGGGAGCGGGCATGTGTCACCTCGGTGCTCGTGGGTGGCGGGCCACCCTGTTCTCGGTCTGTCGTGCAGGTCTGCGTGTCGTGCGGTCACGCTACGCCCGGCCACCGACATCCATCTCGAGGTGCCGCTGACCCTGGGGAGGACCACAGTGCCAGGACGCCTGTGCACGACTGTAGCCGAACAGGTGTTCGATCTCGACGCCGGACCGCCGACACGCCGATCAGCGCAGCAGGAGGCGCTCGATGCGTCGCGCGGTCCACGCCGTACCCACCAGGCCGAGGACGACCAGGTAGGTCACGTGGACGAGGAGATCCGCACCGACCTGCCCGAGCATGAGGTCTCGCACCATCGCCACGCCGTGGAACAGCGGCGTGGCCTGGACGACTCCCTGCAGGGCAGGAGGGTAGGTCTCGAGCGGGAAGAAGGTGGCCGAGAAGAGGAACATGGGCAGGATCGCGAGCTGGACGTAGTCGAAGTCCGCCCAGGTGCGCATGTACGTGGTCGCGGCCATGCCGATCGATGCGAAGGCCCACCCGATGAGCGTGGCGGCAGGGACCGCCAGGAGGGCGAGGGGCGAGGTGACCGCACCCGCGAGGGCGGCGACGACGAGGAAGGCCGCCGAGTAGACGAGGCCCCGGAGCAGGGCCCAGGCGATCTCGCCGACCGCGACGTCCCGCGGGCCCAACGGGGTCGCGAGCACCGAGTCGTAGAGCTTGGCGTACTTGAGCTTGAAGAAGACGTTGGTGGTCGAGTCGAAGACCGCGCCGTTCATGGCCGAGGCCGCGAGCAGGGCAGGCGCGACGAAGACCACGTACGGCACGAGCCGGCCATCCGCCTCGACGTCGCCGACCAGGCTGCCGATCCCCACCCCCATCGCGAAGAGGAAGAAGACCGGCTCGAAGAACCCCGAGACGATGATCACCCAGGTCCGGCGGAAGGACCGGTAGTTGCGCTCGACGAGCATCCGAGCCATGCCCGCCCCCGCTGGCACCGGCAGGGCCCGCGCCAGTCGACCGGCGACCCCCACGCGGCCCTGGGCCGGGGCAGCCACTCAGACCACCATCCGGCGGTGCAGCACGCGGACCGCGGCGAGGTAGCCCCCGGCCGCCCACAGCACGAGGTACCCGACGTGCAGGAGGATCCCGCCCGGATCCGCGGTCCCGAGGAACAGCGTCCGCGAAGCGTCGACCGTGTGCCACAGGGGCGTCAGCCAGGCGACCGGCTGGAGCCATCCCGGGAGCTGGGCGATCGGGAAGAACGTGCCCGAGAAGAGGGTCATCGGCATGACCACGAAGCGGAACATCAGCGCCAGCCCACGGTCGTTGGTCAGGCTCGCCGAGTACGCGTAGCAGCACGAGGCGAAGGCCAGCCCGCCCAGGACCGCCACCGGGACGGCCAGCAGGCCCCACCACGAGCGCACCGTCCCCAGCGCCGCCGCGACGCCGAAGAACACCACCGCCGCCATGGTCAGGCGCACGAGCACGTACGCAAGATGGCCCCTCACCACGTCCCGCACCCCGAGCGGGGTGGCGAGCATGCCGTGATAAGTGCGGTCCCACTTGATCGACCCCATGACCGAGAAGGTCGTCTCCCCCGCCGCGACCTGCAGGGTCGTGGCGGCGAGCACCCCCGGGGCGACGAAGACGACGTAGGGCACGCCGTCGATGCCCCCGGCCCCGCGGTCGACCAGCATGCCCAGCCCATACCCCATGCCGGCGAGGTAGAGCAGCGGCGAGAGGAAGCTCGTGATGGCTGTGCCGAACCAGACCCTGCGGTACTTCGCGAGCCAGTGCGCTGTGACGGCCTGCCAGCCCCCGGTGAGCCGTGCGGGCCCCCCGTCGGCGTCCTGGGTGACCCGCGCGGCCGATGTCCCGGTCCTCGCCATCAGTCGACCAGGGTCCGGCCGGTGAGGTGCAGGAAGACGTCCTCGAGGGTCGAGCGGCGCACGAGGGCCGCGAGGGGCTCGAGGCCACGGCGGTGGAGCTCGGACTGCGCCGCCTCGCCGTCGGCCGTGTAGAGCAGGAGGCGGTCGGGAAGGACCTCGACCCGCTCCGCGATCCCGTCGACCTCCCCGAGGCGAGCCGCGTGGTCGGCCGTGTCGAAGCGCAGCTCGAGCACCTCACGCGTCGAGTGCTGGGCGATCAGGGCCGACGGCGAGCCCTCGGCCACGATACGACCGTGGTCCATCACCACGAGGCGGTCGCAGAGCTGCTCGGCCTCGTCCATGTAGTGGGTGGTGAGCACGAGCGTGACCCCCTCACGCTTGAGACGGAACAGCCGGTCCCAGAGCACGTGCCTGGCTTGGGGGTCGAGCCCGGTGGTCGGCTCGTCGAGGAGCAGGATGCGCGGTGAGTTGACCAGAGCGCGGGCGATGGTCAGGCGTCGCTTCATCCCGCCCGACAGCGGCTCGACCACGGACCTGGCACGGTCGGTCAGCTGGGCGAACTCGAGGAGCTCGGCGGCGCGCTCGCGCACCAGGCGCCGCGGCAGACCGAAGTAGCGTCCGTAGACCCAAATGTTCTCCTCGACCGTGAGCTCCTCGTCGAGGCTGTCCCGCTGCGGGACCACCCCCAGCCCGGCACGGATGCGCGGACCGTCGGTGCGTGGGTCCATCCCGAGCACGGTCAGCTCCCCCGCCGTGGGTGGGGACACGCAGCCGATCATCCGCATGGTCGAGGACTTGCCCGCGCCGTTGGGCCCGAGGAACCCGAAGGCCTCCCCCGGACGCACCTCGACGTCGATGCCGTCGACGGCGGTGAAGTCGTCGAAGGCCTTCACGAGGCCGCGCGCGCGAATCATGGGCTCGCGGGTGGCGGACTCGTACGTCGGGGACCCGGTCGGGTCGGCAGGCACCTGGGGCGGTTCGACGGGCACGGCGCGACGCTACCGCGACCGGCCGGCACCCACCCCGTCAGCGGCGTGCCGGGCGCCTCTGGTCGCTGCCCCAGCGGTCCTGCTCGGGCACCTCCATGGCGTCGCACAGGGCGCGCCAGACCGAGCGTGGGTCCTCACCCTGGTCGAGGGCCTCGTGGCTCGTCCGGTCGCCGAGGGCGCCGAGCACCTGGTCGGCCGCCAGGCTGCGGCCGACCTGCGGCCCGAAGACCTCGTCGACCAGCTCCCAGAACTCGCTGTACCGCATCCCGGCAGCCTGCCACAGCGGATGTCGGTCCCGCCCGCCACAATGGGCCGGTGACCGCCACCCACCCCCCGCAGGATCCGCTCGCGGGGTTCTCGGAGCCGACGCGGGCGTGGTTCTCGGGGGCGTTCGAGGCACCCACCCCGGCCCAGGCGGGGGCCTGGCGGGCGATCGACGCAGGCCAGCACGCGCTGGTCGTCGCCCCGACCGGGTCCGGCAAGACGCTCGCGGCCTTCCTGTGGGCCCTGGACCGGCTGATGAGCGAGCCCGCCCCGGCAGAGCCGGTCGAGCGGTGCCGCGTGCTCTACGTCTCCCCCCTCAAGGCTCTCGCCACCGACGTCGAGCGGAACCTCCGGTCACCTCTGGTCGGGGTACGGCAGGCGGCGACCCGCCTGGGAAGGCCCTTCCACGACGTCACGGTCGGCGTCCGGACCGGCGACACACCACCGTCGGAGCGCCGGGCCTTCGGGGTGCGCCCCCCGGACGTGCTGATCACGACCCCGGAGTCCCTCTTCCTGGTCCTCACCTCGAACGCGCGCGCCGGGCTCGCCGGGGTCCACACCGTGATCCTCGACGAGATCCACGCCCTCGCGGGGACCAAGCGTGGCGCCCACCTGGCGGTGAGCCTCGAGCGGCTCGACGCCCTCCTCGAGGACCACGGCGGCCCGGCCCAGCGCGTCGGGCTCTCGGCCACGGTCCGCCCGGTCGACACGGTCGCAGGGTTCCTCGCAGGCGCTCGGACGCGCGAGGACCGCGGTCGCGAGGTCGTGGTCGTGCAGCCTGGCTCCCCCAAGCAGGTCGAGGTCGACGTCGTCGTCCCGGTGCCCGACCTGACCGACCTCACCACGGCTGGCGGCCCTCCCCGCCGTGGACCGGGCGGGCAGCCGGGCCAGGGATCGGGGCCGGGCGAGGTGGGCCCCGGGCCCGGCGAGCCGGAGGACTCGACCAGCCCCGTGCCCGACCTGACCGGGTCGGCCGCGGCCTCCCCGCGCCGGCCCTCGATCTGGCCGCACGTCGAGGAGCGGGTGGTCGACCTGGTCGCCGCGCACCGCTCGACCCTCGTCTTCACCAACTCCCGGCGCGGGGCCGAGCGGCTGACGTCCCGGATGAACGAGGTCTGGGCCGAGAGGCAGGGCCTGGACGTCCCCGACCCCGGGACGCTCAACCCTGCGCAGGTGCAGGCGCAGTCCGGGGCGTCGGTGGGCATCGACACCAGCGACCCCAGGACCGTCCTGGCCCGGGCGCACCACGGGTCGATGAGCCGCGCCGAACGGACCCGCACCGAGAGCGAGCTCAAGGCCGGCGAGCTCCCGGCCGTGGTGGCGACCTCCTCCCTCGAGCTGGGGATCGACATGGGGGCGGTCGACCTCGTGGTCCAGGTCGGTGCGCCGCCCTCGGTGGCCTCCGGGCTCCAGCGCATCGGGCGGGCCGGGCACCAGGTCGGGGCGGTCTCCCACGGGGTCGTCTTCCCCGCCTTCCGGGGCGAACTCGTCCCGGCCGCGGTCATCGCCGACCGGATGCGGACCGGGCAGATCGAACACCTGACCGTCCCCACGACCCCCCTCGACGTGCTCGCCCAGCAGGTCGTCGCGATGGTCGCCCTGGACGACTGGACCGTAGCGGACCTCGCAGCCGTGGTCCGCCGGGCCGCGCCCTTCCGCGAGCTCGGCGAGGCGACCCTCCACGCCGTGCTGGACATGCTCGCGGGGCGCTACCCGAGCGAGGAGTTCGCCGAGCTGCGGCCGCGCGTGGTGTGGGACCGGGCCACGGACCTGCTCACCGGGCGACCTGGCGCCCTGCGCCTCGCCGTGACCAGCGGCGGCACCATCCCCGACCGGGGGCTCTACGGGGTGTTCCTCGCCACCGGGGCGGCGAGCGACGGCGACTCCCCCGACGGCGGCGAGCAGCCCCGCCAGCGCGGAGGTCGCCGCGTCGGGGAGCTCGACGAGGAGATGGTCTACGAGTCCAGGGTCGGGGACACGTTCACCCTCGGGTCGAGCACCTGGCGGATCGAGGACATCACCCACGACCGGGTGCTCGTCACCCCGGCCCCCGGCGTCCCCGGACGCCTGCCGTTCTGGAAGGGGGACTCCCCCGGCCGGCCGGCCGAGCTGGGACGCGAGATCGGCCGGTGGGTCCGGGAGGTCGCCGCGGCCCCCGCCGCCGAGGCCCGCGAGACGGTGAGCCGGGGAGGGCTCGACGCCTGGGCGACCGACAACCTTCTCGCCTACCTCGACGAGCAGCGCGAGGCGACCGGGCACGTCCCGGACGACCGTACGATCCTCGTCGAGCGTTTCCGCGACGAGGTCGGTGACTGGCGGGTGGTGATCCACTCCCCTTACGGCGCCCGCGTGCACGCCCCCTGGGCCCTGGTCGTGGCGGCCCGCCTGCGCGAGCGGCACGGGCTGGACGCCGCCGCCCTGCACGCCGACGACGGCATCGTCCTGCGCCTGCCCGACACCGTGGCGAGCGGACGGTGGGACGCGGAGACCGGTCGCTGGGTCGAGCCCGAGGACGCCGGCGTGGTCGACCTCGCCGACATCATGATCGAGCCGGACGAGGTGGCTGAGGCGGTGCGTTCCGAGCTCGGCGGCTCGGCCCTCTTCGCGGCCCGCTTCCGTGAGGCGGCTGCGCGGGCCCTGCTGCTCCCGCGTCGGCGCCCCGACCGCCGGCAGCCGCTGTGGCAGCAGCGCCAGCGCTCGGCCCAGCTGCTCGGCGTCGCCTCGCGGTACCCCGACTTCCCGATCCTGCTCGAAGCCGCGCGCGAGTGCCTGCAGGACGACTTCGACGTCGCTGCCCTGACCGAGCTCATGAGGGACGTCGCCGCACGACGGATCCGCGTGGTCGAGGTCAGCACCCCCACGCCGTCACCGTTCGCGCAGTCGCTGCTGTTCGGCTACACCGCCCAGTTCCTCTACGACGGCGACGCACCGCTCGCCGAGCGACGCGCCGCCGCCCTGACCCTGGACCCGACCCTGCTGTCCGAGCTGCTCGGCCAGCAGGGAGCCTCGCAGCTGGCCGACCTCCTCGACCCCGATGCCGTCGAACGCACCGAGGCCGAGGTCATGGGCGTCGCACCGCAGCGGCAGGCCAAGGACCGTGAGGGGGTGGTCGACGTCGTGCGCCGGCACGGCCCGCTGAGCACCTCGGCGGTCCTCACCCGGACCCGCGCCGAGGCCCACGACCAGGTCCCGGCCTGGCTCGACGAGCTGGTCGACCAACGCCGGCTGCTGCGGGTCAGGATCGGCGGACCGGCCGCCCGCGAGGACCACTGGGCGACCATCGAGGACGCCGGTCGGCTGCGGGACGCCCTCGGGGTGGCTCTGCCGGTCGGCGTCCCCGAGGTGTTCACCGAGGTGGTGCCCGATCCGCTCGGTGACCTGGTCCGACGCCACGCCCGGACTCACGGCCCCTTCACCGCCCAGCAGGTCGCCGAGCGGCTCGGGCTCGGGACCGCTGTCGTCCTGGAGGTCGCGCACCGCCTCGAGAGCCAGGGCGTCCTCGTCTCGGGGCGCATCCGTCCCGGCTCCCTCGGCGGCACCGGGGAGGACTACTGCGACGCCGACGTGCTCAGGACCCTGCGCCGACGCTCCTTGGCCGCCCTGCGTGCCGAGGTCGAGCCCGTCCCTCAGGAGACCCTGGGTGTCTTCCTGCCCCGCTGGCAGGGGGTGCTCGAGGCCGAGGCCGGCACCGGTTCCGTACGGCCGGGCTCGGGCCGCCTGCGCGGGCTCGACGGGCTCGCCCGCGCCGTGGAGCAGCTCGCCGGGGCAG
>NZ_JALPKN010000440.1 GCF_023630195.1 Actinotalea sp. C106
GCTACGATCCGACTTTCGGTCCGCGTGGGCCCGGGGCCCACCGCCGAGGAGCTGGGCCGTGCGTTCCCGGGGGTGCCCGTCGTCAGCTCGGGGGCCGGCACCACGGCGGGGGTGGTCGCCGAGGTCGGTGCCCGCCCGGCCCTGGTCGTCGCGACCCCGGGGGCCGAGCCGAGGGCGAGCGAGGGCTACGTGGCAGCGGTGCTGCTCGACGCGGCCGTGGTGACCAACCGTCCTGCCCTCGACGTGGCCGAGCAGGCGCTGCGCACGTGGATCGGGGCTGCAGCCCTGGTGCGACCGGCACCCGAGGGCGGGGTCGTCGTCCTGGTCGGCGACGGTGCACCGGTGCCCACCCAGGCCCTCGTCCGCTGGGACCCGGTGGGGCTGGCCGAGCGCGAGCTGGCCGAGCGCACCGAGCTCTCCCTGCCCCCGGCGGTGCACATGGTCGCGGTCGACGGCCCACGTCACGCGGTCGAGGGCTTCGTGACGGGACTCGACCTGCCCGCCGAGGTCACCGTCCTGGGGCCGCACGTCCACGAGTCGACCCGGGGCGCGGGGGAGGCAGACCGCGTCCCGGTGCTCGACCCCGAGCAGGAACGCCCCGTCCGCGCGCTGGTGCGTTCACCCTGGTCGCTCGCCGCGCAGGTCACGGCAGCCCTGGCTGCCGCGGTGGCGACCCGGAGCGCACGGCGGGAGCCCGGCACCATCCGGCTGCGGGTGGAACCGACCGAGATCCTCTGACCCCGGCGGGGCCGGCCCGCCATGCGGCCTAGGATCGTCGGATGCGCCTGCTCTTCGCCGGGACCCCGGAGGTCGCCCTCCCGGCCCTCGACGCCCTTCTCGACTCCGAGCACGAGGTGGTGGCGGTGCTGACCCGACCGGACGCCCCCGCGGGACGCGGCCGACGACTCGCTGCGAGCCCTGTCAAGGAGCGAGCCCTCGAGGCTGGTCTCCCGGTCCTGACGCCGACGAGCCTGCGGGACGAGGCTGTGCCCCTTCGGCTCCGCGAGCTCGAGGTGGACTGCGCACCCGTGGTCGCCTACGGGGGTCTCATCCCGCCGAGCATGCTCGACCTGCCGACCCACGGCTGGATCAACCTGCACTTCTCCGTCCTGCCCGCCTGGCGCGGGGCCGCGCCGGTCCAGCACGCCCTGCTCGCCGGCGACGAGGTCACCGGAGCCACGACCTTCCGCATCGAGCAAGGCCTCGACACCGGGCCCGTGCTGGGCACCCTCACCGAGCGGGTCCTGCCCGCGGACACCGCGGGGGACCTGCTCGAGCGTCTCGCCTCAGCGGGGGCAGGGCTGCTGGCCGCGACCCTCGACGGGCTGGCCACCGGGAGCCTGGTCCCGGTGGCCCAGACGGCCGAGGGGGTCAGCCACGCGCCTCGGCTCACGACCGAGGACGGGCGGCTGCGCTGGGAGCAGCCCGCCCTCGCCGTCGACCGACGCGCCCGTGCCTGCACCCCCGCGCCAGGGGCGTGGACGACCGACCCCGCCGGCGCACGGCTCAAGCTCGGTCCCGTGCGCCCGCGGCCGGAGGTCACCGATATCGAGCCAGGGGCGGTGCGCGTCGAGCGCACCGAGGTCCTCGTCGGGACGGCGACCCACGCCGTGGCCCTCGGCGAGGTCGCACCGGCCGGCCGCCGGATGATGGCCGCCACCGACTGGGCCCGCGGTGCACGGCTCGGGTCCGACGCCAGGCTGGGCTCGTGACCGGGGACCGGCGCGACCACCGGGGTCGCGAACGAGGACCCGCGCGCGCC
>NZ_JALPKN010000441.1 GCF_023630195.1 Actinotalea sp. C106
GTCAGCCCCGAGACCCGCCGCACGGGAGGCCTGGGCCAGCTCGTGGGCGGCCTCGCGCAGGGGACCTCCGCTCGGACCGGTGAGGCTCGCGCGCTCGAGGTCGAGGGCCTCGATCCGGGTCGTGAACCTCGCGGCCTCGTCCGCGAGCAGCCGGGCCACCCGGGTGTCGAGGTCCTCGTGGGCCGTCCGGGTGAGACGTCGCACGGCGTCGTCGCCGAAGACCGCCTCGAGCAGCCGCTGGGCGAGCACCGCGGCGCCGCCTGCGACCCCGACCTCGGCGGCGGTGAGGCCGCCGGTCGAGGCGAAGATCGCGACCATCAGCGCCGCGCCGAGGCCGTTGACGCCGAACGACAGCGCGCGTGCCGTCACGCGCCGGTCGGCCCCCTCGGAGGAGACGAGCTCCAGGACTGCTCCCTGCCAGGCGCGGACCTCGGCGGAGGCGCGGTCGCGCAGGTCGCTCGAGGCGCGGCTCAGGCTCGGGTCGTCGAGCAGACGCGTCCCGGCGGGGTCCGCTCGCCAGGCCGCGTGCACCTGCTCGGCAGCCTCCTCGGCGACGTCGACCACGAGGTCGACCACGCCGCTGCCGATGGCCTGGGCGACGGGCTCGGGGGTGGGCCGGCCCCGCATGAAGGCCGTGGCGCGGTCCCGCCACGAGCTGACCCGCGTCTCGAGGGCCCGCAGGAGCTCGCCCGTGCCGACGAACTCCTGCCAGCGGGCCAGCACCTCGCCGCGCAGCATGGTGCCGTCCGAGGTCGCCTCGTGGACCTGGGCGTGGGCCCGCGCGTAGGTGCCGGTGGCCGTCTGACCGAGGTGGCTCGCGTGGGCCGCCTGGTGGTCGGCGGGTGGAGCGGGCCCCGGCAGCGCGGCGACGACCTCGGCCACCGGCCCGCTCACGGTGCGACGCAGCACCTCCTCACGGGCCTCGGCGTCCCCGGCGATCTCACGGAGCCAGCGGTCCAGGTCGGCGACGGCCGTCGGCGGGAGCAGGCCGTCGGCGAGGGTCTGCTCGTCGACCGCGGCGAGGTGGGCGCTGAGCAGGCCTCGCTCGTCGAGCATCCGAGCGAGGTCGGCCACGACCGCCTGGTGCGCCCCGGGCTCGATGCGGTTGAGCACCACGGTCACGGCGGCTCGGCGCCGGGCGGCGGCGGCCAGCAGGTCCCAGGGCACGGCGTCGGCGTAGCGGGCGGCCGTCGTGACGAAGACCCAGAGGTCGGCCGCACCGAGGAGCTCCTCACCGAGCCGACGGTTCGCCTCGACCACGGAGTCGATGTCAGGGGCGTCGAGGACGGCCAGTCCCCGCGGGATGCCGGGGTCCCCCACGAGGCGCAGCGCGTGACCGTGGGCCTCGGCCCCCGTGACGCGGGGCAGGCCCGGCAGGATCCGGTCGCTGGCGAACCAGGCAGCATCGGTCGGGTGGTGCACGAGCACGGGCGACCGGGTGGTGGGCCGCAGTACTCCCGCGGGGGTCACGGGGGTGCCGACGAGGCTGTTGACGAGCGTGGACTTGCCGGCCCCGGTCGAGCCGCCCACGACAGCGAGCAACGGGGCGCCGGCCTGCCGGACCCGGGGCAGCAGGTAGTCGTCGAGATGGTCGGTGAGCCGGGCGCCCTCACGCCGCGCGAGGTCGGCCCCGGTCAGCTCGAGGGGCAGCCGGAGGTCCCCGAGGGCGGTGCGCACGCCGGTGAGGGCCGTGACCAGGCGGTGGGCCTGCTCGGGGCTCGCGACCATGCCGCCTCCTCAAGTCGGAGGCCAAAGCGG
>NZ_JALPKN010000442.1 GCF_023630195.1 Actinotalea sp. C106
TGGCCTCCGACTTGCAGCAGGTGCTCGGCGGCGGAGCCCTCGTCGAGGACGGGGCGGTCGCGCCCCTGGGCGGGCAGGACCGGGACGACCACCTCGGCCGGGGTGAGGGCGACCCGCCCGTAGGCGGTGGTCGAGTGGTGCGAGACCCCGCGGTGCCGCTCGCGAGGGTCCGCCCCCGAGACCCGCAAGGACGCGACCGGGCGTCCGCCGAGCACGGCCGCGGCGTTGAGGGCCTCACCGGCTGCCACCCCGCTGAAGCCCCACCGGGTGCCCGTGCCGAGGTTGCCCGGTCCCTGGGCGACCACCGTGACGTCTGCGCCGACGACGTGTCGCGCGGCGAGGAGGCCCGTGTGCACGGTGACGGCCTCGAGGTCCCCGCCGTACGCCTGACCGACCGTCACGCAGGCCTCGAGCCAGCCCGCCTCTCGCAGGGCCGCGACCGTGCGGGAGAAGGCCGCGGGCAGGGCACCCCCGTCCGTCATGACGTACGCCACCCGCAGCGTCCGACCCGCGTCGGCGGCCGCACGCCGCACGCCGGCGACCACGGCCGGAAGGGCCGAGTGGAGGTCGGCGACGACGACGGGCATGCCGGCCAGGCCGTCGGCCTCACGGAGGGCCTCGTGATGGGGGGACTCCTGCTCGTCCACGCCCAAGACCATGCTCTGCAGCGGCGTGTACCGCGCCTTGACGAGGTGGCCGGGCCCCGCGGGCGGGTCGGTCGGCAACGCGTCGGGCAGGGCGACGACGAGGGCGTAGCCGCCCGTGCCGAGCCCCCGGGCCTGGGCGGACACGTTGAGCAGGACCCGGTCGCTCACCGCCGGGGACCCGACCACGTCGGTGTAGGCGAGGGCCTTGAGCTCTGAGCCACCCTCGTCCAGGACGAGGAGCTCGGTGGCCCCGGGCCAGGCCCGGCCGAGCGACACCACGGTCCCTGCACGCCACGTGATCACCCGAGCACGGTACCGGCCGCTAGCGTGGGGGGTGATGTCAGACTCCCTGCCCCCCGCCGAGCGGCTGCTCAACCTCGTCATCGCCCTGGTCAACACGAGCGGGAGGATGACCAAGGAGCAGATCCGCCGCTCGGTCGCGGGCTACGACGCGACCGGGTCGGTCGAGGCCTTCGAGCGGATGTTCGAGCGCGACAAAGACACCCTGCGCGAGCTCGGGGTCCCGGTCGTGACGGTCGCCGACGCCGCCCACGGCGACGACCAGGGCTACCGGGTCGACACCGACGCCTACGCCCTGCCCCCGATGGACCTGAGCGCGGCCCAGCTCGGTGTCCTCGCCCTCGCGGCGGAGTTCTGGCAGGGGCAGACCCTGAGCAGCGACGCCGCCCGGGCCCTGACGAAGCTGCGGGTGGTCGGTGCGACCCCCGGCTCGACCGACACCGTGGCGGGGCTCTCCCCGCGGATGCACCCGGCCGGTCCTGCCCTCGTGCCGCTCCTCGACGCGACCCAGGAGCGCCGCCGCGTGCAGTTCACCTACCGCACCGCGAGCACGGGGGAGGTTCGACGACGGCGGGTCGAGCCCTGGCGGATCGTCGCGGCCCGCGGCGGGTGGTACCTCGTGGGCCACGACCTCGACCGCGAAGCGCCACGGGTCTTCCGGCTGAGCCGCATCGACGGGTCGGTGCGCGGGCTGGGCGCCCCCGGCGCCTTCCAGGTCCCGGCTGACGCCGACCCACGTGCCCTGGTCGACAGCGCCCAGGCCCGCGAGACGCGGGTCGCGGTGCTCGCGGTGGCCCAGGACCGTG
>NZ_JALPKN010000443.1 GCF_023630195.1 Actinotalea sp. C106
AGACGCCGTGGGGACCGGCCTGGTCGGACGCGCACATCCCCCCGCGGGGCCTACACCCGGCCCTCGCGCGCTCTGCGGGGTCGCTGCTCGGCGTCGAGGAGGTGCGCCGGACCCTGGTCGCCGCGGGCCCGGTGCCCCTCGCGGTCAAGGTCGCGATGCGCCCACGCACGGCCACCGTCGACGAGCGGGTCGCGGTCGCCCGGGCCAGCCTCGCGCTGCTCGAGGACGCGCGGGGCTGACCGTCGGGGGCTGAGCCGTCAGAGCAGCTCGGCGGCGTCGACCAGGTTGCGCAGCGGCTGACCGTCGAGCAGTCGTGTGGCGTTCTCGGCCGTGAGCTCGGCGATCCGGCGGTCCTCGTGCGGGCTCAGCGCCGCGGTGTGCGGGCTGAGCAGCACGTTCGGCAGGGTCCACAGCGGGCTCTCGGCCGGCAACGGCTCGACGGCGGTCACGTCGAGGGCCGCGAGGCCGACCGGACCGCCGTCGAGGGCCGCGACCAGGGCCTCCTCGTCGATCACGGTGCCACGGCCGACGTTGACCACGGTCGCCCCGGCGGGCAGACGGTCCAGGACGCTCGCGTCCACGAGCCCCGTGGTCGCCGGGGCCCCCGGGAGGGTCACGACGAGGGCGTCGACCTCGGGGGCCACGGCCGCGAGCTCGTCGAGGCCGATGGTCCGCTGCACGCCCTCGACCTCGACCGGGCTGCGGTTCGCGCCGATCACGGTGGCGCCGAGGGCCGCAGCGAGCCGTGCGGTCTCGCGACCGATGCTGCCGAGCCCGACCACCAGGACCGTCTGCTCGTGGACCTGGCCCATGGCCCAGCGGCCGGGCCACTCGCCCCGCGCCCGGAGCTCGAGCAGCCGCGGCAGGGTCTTGGCCCCGGCGAGGAGCCCGAAGACGGCGAACTCGGCCAGCGTCCGGGCGTGCACGCCGGCGGAGGTGGTGAACCGCACTCGTGCGAGGTCCTCGGCCGTGAGCCCGGCCGCCGCGACCTGGGACGCGCCACCGGCCGCCATGGTCTGCACCCAGCGCAGCCGCGGGTTGGCCGCGACCGTCCGGGCCAGGGCCTCGGACGAGACGTCCGGGATCCCGTAGAGGGCGTCAGCCGTGTCGAGCAGGCGTTCGAAGGCCTGCTGCTGGTCCGCTGTGCGCCGCCAGGCCGGGTCCCCACCGTGGTCGCCCGGGTGCCGCATCGGCGGGAGCAGGCTGTGGTCCCGCACCAGCTCGACCCTCGGCTCGCTGTCCTCGAGCCGGCGGCACAGCTCCTCCTCGAGCGGGGTCGCGAGCACCATGCGCAACCGGTCCGTGCCTGCCATGCGAGCCTCCTCGTGGGGTACTGCCGTGGGTGGGTCGTGCGTGCGTCACGTCTGCCGCGGGTCGGCCCCGCGGTGGGCCGAGGCTACGCTGCGGCCATGTCCACCACCCTGCCGCAGATCGGGTTCGTCGGCCTGGGGGTCATGGGCGCCCCGATGGCCCGTCACATCCTGACCGCCGGCTTCCCGCTGCACGTCACCGCCCGTCGACCCGCCTCGGCCGACGCCCTGCTCGAGGCCGGGGCCACCTGGCACGGCACGCCGCGCGAGCTCGCCGCGGTCACCGACGTCGTGGTCCTCATGGTGCCCGACCTGCCCGACGTCGAGGCCTTGCTGGACGGACCGGACGGCCTGGTCGCCGGAGTGGTGCGGCCGCTGCTCGTGGTGGTCAGCTCGACCGTCTCGGCCGACGGCCTGCGCCGGCTCGACGCGCGCCT
>NZ_JALPKN010000444.1 GCF_023630195.1 Actinotalea sp. C106
GCCGCGCTCGGCGTCGCCTGGCGGGTCCTCGGGCTGCGCATGGCGGCCCCGGGGATCGCCTGGGTCGCGTGGGCCGTGTACGCCGCGCAGTCCGTCGGCACCAGCCCCGTGTGGTTCACCGTCCCGGTCGGGCTCGCGCTGCTCGTCGTCGTCGCGGTCTGGCGCGCCGACCGGCGCGACCACGACCAGCCCGTGGCCGACGGCGGCATCGCGGGGCTCGAGCTCGCCGGCTTGGCCTTCCTCGTCGTCTCCTCCTTCGTGTCGGCGGTGACGGACTCCGTGCTGCACGCCCTGGTCGCCGCGGCGATCGGTGTGGCCCTCGCCCTGTGGGGGGTCGCCACGCGGGTGCGACGGCGGCTGGTCACCGGGGCCGTCGTGGTGCTCGCGGGGCTCGCCCTGGCCGTGGTGGTGCCGCTCGTGGCGCTGCTGCCCGCCGTCGGGCAGGCCGGCATGTGGGTGCTCGTCGCGGTGCTCGGCCTGGCCGTCGTGCTCGCGGCGACCTTCCTCGAACGCGGCCGGACGACGGCGCGCGTGGGCCGCCAACGCCTCGAGGAGGCGACCCGCGGTTGGGAGTGACGGGCAGCCTGGACGACCAGCACACGATCGCGACGGTGATCTCGGTGCGGAGGACCGGATGATCGAGGTGGAGCGGTGACGAAGCAGCATCGATGGTGGGGGGCCGTGACCCTGGCCCTGGCCGCTGCGGTCGGCGGCTGTGCCGCGCAGGGTGGGTCCCAGGGCGAAGAGGAGGTCACCACGGACGCCCGGCCGTCGATGGAGCAGGTGCTGGACAGCTACGAGGCCATGCAGGTCGAGATCGTCGAGGCTCTGGAGGCCGACCCGGGCGGCCTGGTCTGGGAGGCCGACCAGGAGGGCTTCGGCCTGACCCGCTCGGGGTGCCCGGAGGTGTCCGCCGAGGCCGAGACGGCGACCTTCCGCGGGCTCCTGGCGCGGGGCAGCTACGAGGGCGAGGACCGCGCCCGCTTCCTCGAGGTGGTCGAGGAGATCAGCGCTCGGCACGGGTTCAGCGAGGTGACGACCGTCGTCGACCGACCGGATGGTGTGCGCCGTGTCGCCGAGGACGAGTTCGGGGGGCGCGTGTACTTCGGGACCGCCGCCAGCACGACCCTCCTCGTGATGACCGGGTGCCACGAGTGGGAGTCGACGCCGGGTGAGGACGACGACCGCCCCTCCGTGATCGACCCGCCGGACGCCACCCCCGCGCCCACCCCGACCCCCGACGCCTGAGCCCAGCGCCAGCGCGCCCCCCCGGGGGTGGGGCCAGCCCTACCTCCGGTCCACCGGGAGGCAGGATCGTCTCCCCACCGCTACCTCGGCAGGATCGAGCACATGAACTTGACGACGCGCTCCGGCGCCGAGAGCGCCGCCTCTGCGGGGTCCCCCTCCGAGGAGACCCGGCCCGAGGCCAGCTCCTCCGAGACCGCCCCGGTCGAGGCCACTGCTCCCTCCTCTGCCGTGACCCTCGCACCTACGCGGGGCCCGCTCTCACGCCTCGGTCGGGACACGGGATACGTGCTCGGGGGCCTGCCGATCACCCTGGTCTCCTTCACGGTGCTGGTCACCGGCCTCTGCCTCGCGGCCGGCCTGCTGATCACGGTGATCGGGGTCCCGGTCGCTGCCGGGACCCTTGCCACTGCCGTGGGCTTCGGGCGGCTCGAACGCCTGCGCCTCGCCGCCCGCGGGACCGCGCTCGCGCCGGTGCAGTACGCCCCGCGCCGCG
>NZ_JALPKN010000445.1 GCF_023630195.1 Actinotalea sp. C106
CTCGGGCGCTGGGGCCTGGCCCGCGCCGTCGGTCACGCCCAGCCCGAGGAGATCGACGCGCTGGGGATCATCGCGGCCCTGCGCCTGGCCGGCCGCCGCGCGCTCGCCCGGCTCGAGGTCCCCGTGGACCTGGTCCTGCTCGACGGGTCGCACGACTGGTTGAGCCTCCCCGCCCAGCCAGGCCTGCTCGGCGGGACCCTCGCCCTCCCCACCGGAGCGATGTCCGCCGAGCCCGCGCCCGCCCTGCCCGCGCCCGCCCTGCCCGAACCCGCGCTGCTCGACCCGACGCTGCCTGGTCCGGCGGTGCGGACCCGGATCAAGGCAGATCTGGCATGCGCGTCGGTGGCCGCCGCGAGCGTGCTCGCCAAGTGCGAGCGCGACGCGCTCATGACGCAGGTCGCGGAGCACCACCCGGAGTACGGGTGGGCCGGGAACAAGGGCTACGGCTCGGCCGACCACGTCCGCGCCCTCCGGGTGCACGGCCCGTCGGTGCTGCACCGTCGCAGCTGGCGGCTGCCGGTGGACGAGTCGGCGACGGGGACGGGTCCGGCATGGTCCATGATGGAGGCGTGAGCGCGGAGGACCTGGAGAACTACGAGACCGACATGGAGCTCGCCCTCTACCGCGAGTACCGCGACGTCGTGGGCCTGTTCTCCTACGTGGTGGAGACCGAGCGGAGGTTCTACCTCGCCAACCAGGTGGACCTGCAGGTGAGGTCCGCGGCGGGGGAGGTCTACTTCGAGGTGGGTCTCAACGACGCGTGGGTCTGGGACGTGTACCGGTCGGCCCGCTTCGTGAAGTCGGTGCGGGTGGTGACCTTCAAGGACGTCAACGTCGAGGAGCTCGCCAAGGCAGATCTCGACCTCCCCGAGGGGGGCGGCTTCCGCCGCTGACGGGCCGGGCCCACGTGGCCCACCCCGGGGCCCGTGGTCCTCGCACAGGGTCCACAGGGCACCCCGACCACCGTCCGTCCACAGCCCGACGGACCCTGACGCGGCTCGACGGCGTACCGCGGGCAGCGTGGGTCCCGGGAGGTGGTCACGTGAGGGCCAAGGACGCCGTGGGGCGGTACGGGGAGAAGGTCGCGGCAGCGCACCTGGTCGAGGCCGGGTGGACCGTCCTGGACCGGAACTGGCGCGGACCGTCGGGGGAGATCGACATCGTCGCCCTCGACGGCGAGGAGCTCGTGGTGGTCGAGGTCAAGACGCGCACGGGGGAGGGGTTCGGGCACCCGGCCGAGGCCGTCACCCCGGCCAAGCTCGCGCGACTTCGCCGCCTCGCCGCCCAATGGGTCACGAGCCACGACGAGCGCCCCGCGAGCATCCGGGTCGACGTCGTGGCCGTGTGGGCCTCGCGTCGCGGGGCAGCCCGCGTCGAGCACCTGCCGGGGGTGCTCTGATGGGGCTGGGGCGCACGACAGCGGTGTCCCTCGTCGGACTCTCCGGGCACCTGATCGAGGTCGAGGCGCACCTCGCCGCCTCGGTGCCGGGGTTCACCCTCGTGGGTCTGCCCGACGCCTCGCTCTCCGAGGCGCGGGACCGGGTGCGCGCCGCGATGACCTCCTCGGGCCTGGGCTGGCCCCAGCGTCGGATCACCGTGAACCTGTCGCCGGCGGCACTCCCCAAGGCGGGAGCCGGGTTCGACCTCGCGATCGCGGTGGCGACGTTGGCGGGGGCCGGCGCGTGCGACCCCGAGGCCGCCCAGCGTGCCGTGCACCTGGGTGAGC
>NZ_JALPKN010000446.1 GCF_023630195.1 Actinotalea sp. C106
CGTCGGGCCGGGGGGCCACCTGTACGTCGTGGGCGAGCTCGACCGCGCGCTCCACGTCCTCGCCTGGGACCAGGACGCAGCCACCGCGCGGCCGGTCGCCGTCCTGCCGCTCCCGGGCGGCGACTCCTTCCCGGCGCATCCGGTGATCGACCGGGGCGAGCTGCTGGTCAGCGTGCGCGGGCCCGACGTCCTGGCGCGCTTCGCGGTGCACCAGGACGGCGCCCGCCTCGAGCCGCTGCCGGCCCGGTCCGCCGACGTCTCCTGGCCCCGGCACATGGCCGTCGTCGGGCACCACGTCGTCTGCGCGGGGCAGGGGCCCGACGAGGTCGTCGCCCTGCCGGCGGACCCTGCGCAGGCCCCGCTGCGCCTCGCCGTCCCCGTCCCGGCCTGCGTCGTGCCCGTGGCGTCGGACACAGGCCACGGCGCCCCCGGACGCGCGTCGTCCACGCGTCGCGGATAATCGACCTCTGGTGCCTGGCCGCGCGGCCGTCCCCGGCGCCCCGACGACCGACGGCAGGAGGTGGAGGATGAGCAGCGACACGCCCAGGATCGCGATGCTGAGCGTCCACACCTCCCCCCTGGACCAGCCCGGCACGGGTGACGCCGGCGGGATGAACGTCTACGTGACCGAGCTGGCGCAGGCCCTGGCCGGCCAGGGCGCGCAGGTCGAGATCTTCACCCGAGCGACGTCCTCGACCCAGGCCGAGGTCGTCGAGGTCGCCGACGGCGTGCTCGTGCGGCACGTCGCGGCGGGGCCCTACGAAGGGCTCGACAAGAACGACCTCCCGGGCCAGCTCTGCGCCTTCACGGCCGGCGTGCTGCGCACCGAGGCCGCCCGCCAGCCCGGCTGGTACGACGCCGTGCACTCCCACTACTGGCTCTCGGGGCAGGTCGGCTGGCTCGCGGCCGACCGCTGGGACGTCCCTCTCGTGCACACCATGCACACCCTCGCCAAGGTCAAGAACGCCTCCCTGGCCCCCGGTGACCGGCCCGAGCCCGAGGGACGGGTGATCGGCGAGGAGCAGGTGGTCGCTGCCTCGCACGCCCTGGTCGCGAGCACCGCTGAGGAGGCCTCCGAGCTGGTCGAGCTCTACGACGCCGACCCGGCTGTTGTGCACGTGGTGGCCCCCGGGGTCGACCTCGACCTGTTCACCCCGAGCCACCCCGCGGACCTGCGGCCCGACGGCGGGTCGCAGGCCGGCACCACCGACCCCGTCGCCGCCCCGACCCTGAGGACCTCCGCCCGTGCGGCCCGGCGACGGCTCGGCCTGCCCCTCGAGGACCAGATCGTGCTCTTCGCGGGCCGCGTCCAGCCCCTCAAGGGCGCCGACGTGCTGGTCCGGGCCCTCGGGGAGATCGCCACGAGCGGGCGCCGGGTCCCCCTCCTGGTCGTGCTGGGCGGGCCGAGCGGAAGCCCCGGGGCGCTCGAGGAGCTGCAGACCCTCGCCGCGCAGGCCGGGGTCGCCGGGCGCCTCATGCTCCATCCTCCGGTCGCCAGGCCGACCCTCGCCGACTGGTACCGGGCAGCGGACCTGGTGGCCATGCCCTCGCGCAGCGAGACCTTCGGGCTGGTCGCCGCCGAGGCCCAGGCCTGCGCGACCCCCGTGGTCGCGAGCTCGGTCGGCGGGCTCCGCACCGTCGTGGTGGACGGCAGCACGGGCGCCCTGGTGCGCGGGCACGACCCCCAGCGCTGGGCCGAGGCCCTCACGGCGCTGCTGGCAAG
>NZ_JALPKN010000447.1 GCF_023630195.1 Actinotalea sp. C106
GGGCCCCTCGCGGTGCGCGAGGCCTGGCGCTCGCGCACGGTCACCTGGCTCACGGTCGCCTCGGTCGCGGGCACCGCCGCGGTCACCATCGTGGCCGTGCACCTCGTCGGGTACCTGCGGGACACCGGCACCTCGGCCGGGGCGGGGGCGATCGCCGCCGGGGCCCTGGGGGCGCTCTCGGTGGTCGGGCGGGTGCTCGTGACCGTCGTCGGTCCACGCCGTGGTCTGGCGTGGACGGCCGCGCTCGCGGTGGGTGGTCAGGTGGTGGGGGTCGTGGCCCTGGCCCTGCTGCCTCGGCCGGCCGGGGTCGTCGTCTTCGTCCTGCTCTTCGGGCTCGGGTTCGGCATCCTCACCCTCGCCCGCGCTGCCCTGCTCGGGGCCTACGTGGACCCTGGTGTGTACGCGCGGGTCTCAGGGAGGCAGACCGTGGCGGTGACCGCGGGTCGGGTCGTGGCGCCCCTCGCCGTCGGTGCTGCGGTCACGGCGACCGGCGGCTACCTCCCCCTGCTGCTGGGGGTCGGACTGTCCGCGGCCGTCGCGGCCCTCGCCCTCGCGCGAGCCCAGGCGGCCGAGCGGAGGCCTACTGGTAGCTCACGAACCGCGGGGTCGGCCGGACGTCGCGGAAGGTCTCGGTCGGGGTGAGGGTCGGCGTGTCCTCGTCGATGAAGTTCTTCCAGCCCCAGGTGACGTCCTCCGGGGCGCCGGCTCGCAAGGCCCGCCAGGTGTCCTGCTTGGCGGGCTGGCTGCCCTGCCCGTCGGCGTGGATCAGCACCGAGACCTCCTCGCGGGAGGTGTCCAGGCGCTCGCGGTCGCGGATCATCGACAGCCGGAACTGGTGCAGGATCAGCAGCTTCTGCGGCAGCGCCTCCTCCCGGGTGAGGTCGGCCAGGTAGTCGACCACCTGGTTGACCTCGTCGATCTCGACCGAGCCGATCTGGCGCAGGTGCACCTGGTCCGGCTCGAGCCGCCACTCGGGGTCCAGGGCGAGCCCGACGTTCGGGTACCGCAGCAGCTCCTCGTAGCGCTGCGCCTGGGTGAGGAAGTCGGTGCGACCGGGCTGGAGGTCGATGACGACGTAGACGCCGGCCTCCTGGGCGGCCTCGACCCAGGGCACGAAGCTCTCGACGGGCAGCTCGTTGCTGTAGTCGCCGTCCGGACCGGCCTCGGCGGAGGCCACCGTCACGATGATCTCGAAGGCCGGCACCACCGTGGCCTCGGTCAACGGCTCGTACCGTGCGGCGATGTCCTGGACGCGACCGATGCTCTGGTCCAGGCCCTGCTCCCCGAGGAGCCCGAGCCCGGCGGTGCCCGGCGTGCCGTAGATCGCGATCATCCGTCGACCGGGGAAGAGCACCTGCCCGCCGCCCGGCAGCTCGACACCGGTCGCGGCGGTGCTCGCCTTCCACGCGAGGGTCTCGGCAGCGCCGAAGGCCGCGGTGAGTCCGATCACGGTGCTCGGTGCGACCTGCGCCATGGCCTGGACCACGCTGCTCTCCCGACGCGGGTCGCCGTCGGGCACGGTCACCACCGGTACCCCGGCGGCGCGGGCGGTGGCGACCGCGGCCACCTCGGCGGGGTCGCCGGTGGTGAGCACGACGCCTCCCTCGGTGGGCTCGGCCAGCTCGGTGCGCGGGAGCGGGCTCTGCGGTGCTCCGTCCGCGTCGGCCGAGGGCTCGTCGGTCGGGGAGCGCCCGTCGGGGGAGGGCTCGACGGTCGGGTCG
>NZ_JALPKN010000448.1 GCF_023630195.1 Actinotalea sp. C106
CCCCAGCCGCCAGGCCCCATGCCCCCCACCCCTCGGGGCCCACCCCTCGGGGCCCACCCCCCGGGGCCCACCCCCCGGGGCCCACCCCCCGGGGCCCAGGCCGTCGAGATGTCACTTCTTGCCGGAACCCCACCACCCGAAGCGACAACAAGTGACCACTCGACGTGGCCGGAGAGGGGCGGAGGGAGTGGGGTGGGGCGGGATCACGCTCGGGGGGCGGGGTCGAGGCGTCGGGCCGCCCGGGCGAGGGCGTGGTCGCGCAGCGCGGGGTCTCCGGCGAGCTCTGCAGCAGCGGCGACCTGGAGCGGGAGGGACGCGCGGTGGACGAGCGCCCGGGCGACGACGTTTTTCGGTGCGACCTGCCGAGCGGCCTCCGCTCCGTAGGCCGCGACGACCCCGGCAAGGTCGATCGCCGGGTCGCCGACGCATGCGTGGTCCAGGTCGATCACGCCGACGACGCCCCCGCCGTCGACATGCAGGTTGAAGGGACTCAGGTCCCCGTGCACGACGACGAGGTCGACGCCGGGCTCCGCTGGGGCGACCTCGGCGCAGAGAGCCCGCGCACGCTCCCTCTGCGCCGCGCCCCACGGTGCAGTGAGCCTGGCGACGATCTCAGGCCACGCCGGTCCGCCGCACCAGTCACGAACAGGGCGGAGCCGACGCAGCGCGCCGTCGGCCCCGTGGGGTTCGGCCGCGTGGAGGCCCTCGAGCACCCGCCCGACGGCGTCCCGGGCCGCCGACCAGGGGAGCCCCTCCAGAGAGCGGCCCGGGACTGGCGTCATGGCCACCCCGCTCCAGGCGTCGCGGACCTCCACGCCGCCGATCAGTCGAGGCAAGGCCCACGGGAAGCCGATGCTCTCGAGCGCCTCGAGGTTCGCGGCTTCGGCCGTCGTACGCTCGGCGTGCCGGTGCCCGGTGGTCAGTCGAACCACGACCTCGTCACCGAGAACGGCCACGTGGTGGAAGGCGCCGTGCTTCGGTGTCATCTGGTACCACGGGAGCTCTGGCCAGACGTTCCGAGCCTCAGCCCACAACGGGCGGGTGTCCTCGGCGAGGGTGCTCACGGCGCGAGCCTGGCACAGGAGAGACGACGGGGAGGGAGCTGGATCGTGACTGGTCGCGGGGCTTTGCACCACGTCGAGATCTGGGTCGAGGACCTCGACGAGGCCAACGCGTCCTGGGTCTGGCTCCTCGAGCGGCTCGGGTACACGCTCGGCGACACCTGGCCCGAGGGGGCGAGCTGGCGGCGCGGCGCCACCTACCTGGTGTTCGAGGCCGGCCCGGATCGGCGTCCTGGCCGGCACGACCGCCGTCGAGCGGGCCTGAACCATCTGGCGTTTCACGCCGGGAGCCCGGCCGAGGTCGACCAGCTCACGGTCGAGGCGACCTCCCGCGGCTGGTCTCTCCTGTTCCCCGAGGCCCACCCCCACGCGGGCGGCCCCGCCCACTACGCCGCCTACCTGGAGAACCGCGCCGGCTTCGAGGTCGAGCTCGTCGCCACCAGCACCCCCTGAGCTCCGCCGCCCACCTTGCCGAGTGGTCACTTCTTGCCGCATCCCCGCAGCCCAAAACCGGCAAGAAGTGACCACTCGACGGAGGCTGGGCCGGAGGCTGGGCCGGAGGCTGGGCCGGAGGCTGGGCCGGAGGCTGGGCCGGAGGCTGGGCCGGAGGCTGGGCCGGAGGCTGGGCCGGAGGCTGGGCCGGAGGCTGGGCCGG
>NZ_JALPKN010000449.1 GCF_023630195.1 Actinotalea sp. C106
GTCCCGACGACCACGGCGGCGGCCCCACGGGACAGCTCGATCAGCACCGCGGCGGCGTCCCCCGTGGCCACGGCCGAGGTGGTGCGCACCCCGCAGCCCTCGACCCGGGCCGCGGCCTCGTCGAGGACCGCGCGGGCCCCCTCCTGGATCGCGGTGTCGTCGATGGCCGCGTAACCGCCGTCGAGGGCCGTCGCGGTGAAGGAGGGCACCGAGTACGTGCACACTAGGTGCAGGCCGAACCCGTGCACCTTCGCGTGCCGCACGGCCCAGTCCAGGGCGTTCAGGCTCGCCGGGGAACCATCCACTCCGACGAGGACCACGTCCTCCACCGTCATCGTCGTGCTCCCTCCGCGCTGCCGCCGTGGATCACCCCCAGTGTGCCTGAAACCCGGGCGTCACGGGCGGGCCCCACGCACGGAACTCCCCTCGGGCCCGGCCTCGGCCCCTGCGAAGGCGTCCTCGACCTCAGGCCGAGGTCGCGACCGGCGGGGAGAGGTAGGCGGCCCAGGACGGGTCGGGGTGCACGTTCGCGGCGAGGAGCACGTGGCCGCCCCGAGGGGCCACCGGGGCGACGAGCAGGTGCCAGCCGATCTCGGACAGCAGCCGGTCAGCCTTGCGGTGGTTGCAGCGCGAGCAGGCCGCCACGACGTTGGTCCACTCGTGCCGGCCGCCCCGCGACCGTGGGTGGACGTGGTCGACCGTGTCGGCCGGGCCCGCGCAGTACGCGCAGCGGTGGGCGTCGCGCTGCAGCACGGAGCGCCGGGTCGGGGGGACCGTCCCCCGGTACGGCACGTGGACGTAGCGGGTCAGGCAGAGCACCAGCGGGACCGGCAGGGCCGTGCGCTCGGAGTGCAGCAGACGCCCGTCGGTCTCGAGGACCACGGCCTTGCCGCTCAGGACGAGGGTCACGGCTCGGTGGACGCCGACGAGGCACAACGGCTCGCGGCTGGCGTTGAGCAGCAGGGAGCGGCGCAGGGGCGCTGCTCGGTGCGGGGGCACGCCGCTGGCGGTGGCGGCTTCTGACGACATCAGCACGGCAGTCTCCCTGACCAGAGCGGTCAGGCCGGGCTGGCTGCCAGGCCTGGCTGGTGGAGCAGCCCTGTCAGGGTACGCGTAGAGCCCTGCGAGGACGACGACTTACCGCACGCAGCACGGAGGACGGAGGACGACAGAACCCACCGCGGACGACAGAACCCCGGACCCACACGGGTCCGGGGTTCTGTCGGTCGCGCTACGACTCAAGCGCGGTGCGTCGGGCCTGGATCAGCCGGTGACGCGGACGAACGTGGGGTTGCTCTGCCAGATGCCGCGGAACTGGATCGTCTTGCCCGGGCGGGGCGCGTCGATCTGCTGGTCGCCACCGGCGTAGATGCCGATGTGCCCCGGGGAGAAGATCAGGTCACCAGGCTGGGCCTCGGCCCGCGAGACGACGTACCCGGCGTTGCGCTGCTCACCCGAGGTGCGCGGCAGCGTGATGCCGAGCTGCGCGTACACGTAGGAGGTGAAGCCCGAGCAGTCGAACCCGCTGGGCGAGGTGCCACCGCTGACGTAGGGGACGCCCACATAACGGGCGGCGACCTCGAGGACGGCGTTGCCGCTCACGGCAGCGGGGACGGCGGCAGGGGCCGGGGCGGCCTCGGCGGCGGGCTGCTCGACCACGGCCTCGGCCGGGGCCTCGACCGCAGCGCGGTCGTTG
>NZ_JALPKN010000044.1 GCF_023630195.1 Actinotalea sp. C106
TTGCCGGCTGCGCGACCCCCGTCACCGTGCCCGTCGCCCCGGCAGCGGCCGACCCGCTGTGCGCCGAGGTCGTCCTGGCTCTCCCCGCCGACCTCGAGGGCCTCGAGCGGCTGCGGACCGGGTCCCAGGCCACCGTGGCCTGGGGGGACCGGTCCAGCCCTGTCGTGCTGCGCTGCGGGGTCGAGCCCCTCGGGCCGACCACCGACCAGTGCGTCGCGGCCGACGACGGCAGCACGAGCGTCGACTGGGTCGCGGTCAGCGGGCCGGAGGACGCCGAGGGCGGGGCCGACTGGCTCTTCACGACCTATGGTCGCGAGCCCGCGGTCGAGGTCAGCGTGCCCGCCGAGGTCACGAGCGAGCGGTCGACGTCCTTCCTGCTCGACCTCGGGCCGGCGATCGAGCAGGTCGAGCAGACGCGCTTCTGCTCCTAGCCCGCCCGCCTGCCGGTGCATCCCGCCCGCCGGCGCAGCCCCTCCGGCGGGCGCAGCGCGCGGGTCAGCGCAGCCCGGTGGTCCGCGCGAGGGCGAGCTGGAGCAGCTCGTCGATCAGCTCGGCGTACCCGAGCCCGGTCGACTCCCACAGGCGGGGGTACATCGAGAAGGGGGTGAACCCGGGCATCGTGTTGATCTCGTTGACCACGACGCCGCCGTCCGGGGTGACGAAGGTGTCGACCCGCGCCAGGCCCTCGCAGCCGACCGCCTCGAAGGTCTGGGCCGCGAGGTCACGCACGCGGACGGCCACCTCCTCGGGCAGGTCGGCCGGGCAGCGGAGCACCACGCCGTCCTGGTCGAGGTACTTGGCCTCGAAGTCGTAGAAGGTGTGCCCCGCGTCGCTCACCACGATCTCGCCGGGTACAGAGGTGCGCGGGGGCGCCCCGTCCCGGCCCTGGAGGACCGCGCACTCGATCTCCCGGCCGCTGACCCCGGCCTCCACGAGCACCTTGGGGTCGTGCTCCTGCGCGGCGCGAACCGCTGCGGGGAGGTCGGCGAGGTCGTCGACCCGGGAGATGCCCAGGCTCGAACCGGCTCGCGCGGGCTTGACGAAGACCGGCAGGCCCAAGGCCTCGACGGTCGCGGTCAAGGTGACAGGGTCCCGCTCCCACTGACCGGGCCGAACCACGACGTAGGGGGTGACGGGGACGCCCTGCCCCGCGAGGACGAGCTTCATGTAGTGCTTGTCCATGCCGACCGCCGACGCGAGCACCCCGGCGCCGACGTACCGGATGCCGGCGAGGTCGAGCATCCCTTGGATGGTGCCGTCCTCACCGTAGGGGCCGTGCAGGAGCGGGAGCACCACGTCGACCGTGCCGAGGCTCGTGGGCACCGTCCCGGGCACGAGGGTCAGCGCACCGTCGTCGTCCGTGGCCCGTGGGAGGAGCACCTCGGCCGAGCCGGTGCCCGACAGCACCTCGGGGAGCTGTCCGTCGGTGATCTCCCAGCGCGCCGGGTCGTCCTCGACGAGCACCCAGCGGCCGGTCCGGGTGATCCCCACCGGGACGACGTCGTAGCGGGTCCGGTCGATCGCGCGGAGCACCCCCGCGGCGGTCACGCAGCTGATCGCGTGCTCTCCCGAGCGTCCGCCGAAGACGACGGCGACCCGTGGGCGCGCAGGGGTGGGGGCAGGGGTGGCGTCCATCGCGGATGACCCTACCGGCCCGCCGCGCTGTCGTACGCTGCGGCGGTGAGCCTGCACGGAAGCACCCCCCTGTCCCCCGCCACCACCGCCGTGACCGCGGGGCGACCACCCCGCGAGCAGGGCGGTCCGGTCAACCCCCCGGTCGTGCTGTCCTCGACCTACGTCTCGGCCGGGACCCCCGGGCCCGGGGAGCTGCTCTACACGCGCAACGGCACCGAGACGTGGACCCCCTTCGAGGAGGCCCTGGGAGAGCTCGAGCTCTCGGCGCTGCCCGCCCTCGTCCTGGGCTCGGGCATGGCCGCGATCGCCGCGACCCTGGCCCTGGTGCCGGCCGGCGGCCGGGTGGTCATGCCGCGGCACTCCTACCAGATGAGCCTCGCCCTGACCGAGGACCTCACCGTCCGGCACGGCTGGGAGCGTGAGCTGGTCGACATCGCCGACACCGAGGCGGTGCTCGCGGCCGTCCGGGGGACCGACGGCCGGGGACCGGCGAGCATGCTCTGGGTCGAGTCCCCCACCAACCCGATGCTCGAGGTCGCGGACCTGCCCGCCCTCGTCGCCGGAGCGCACGAGGTCGGGGCCCTGGTCGCCGTCGACAACACCTTCGCGACGCCGCTCGGCCAGCAGCCCCTCGCCACCGGGGCCGACGTCGTCGTGCACTCGGTGACCAAGTACCTCGCGGGGCACTCCGACGTCGTGCTCGGGGCCGTGGTGACCTCCGACCCCGCCCTGCGCGAGCGGCTCGCCACCTTCCGCACGGTGCACGGCGCGATCGCGGGGCCCTTCGAGGTCTGGCTCGCCCTGCGTGGTCTACGCACCCTCGCCCTGCGGGTCGAGCGCTCCCAGCGCACCGCGGAGACCCTCGCAGCCCGGCTCGTCGAGCACCCCGGGGTGGCCCAGGTGCGGCACACGAGCCTGCCCGGAGACCCCGGTCACGAGCGCGCCTCGCGTCTGCTCACGGGGCACGGCTCGATCCTCGGCGTGCGCCCCCACGGTGGGGCGGCTGCCGCGGACGCCGTGGTGGACCGGGTGCGGCTGTGGGTCCCGGCGACCAGCCTGGGCGGGGTCGAGTCGAGCCTCGAGCGACGTCGCCGGTTCCCCACCGAGTCCGTCACCGTGCCTGAGGACCTGCTCCGCCTCTCGGTCGGCATCGAGGACGTCGAGGACCTCTGGCGGGACCTGGACCAGGCCCTGCGCGGCTGAGGGGGCGCCCCCGGCCGCCTCAGGCGCGCTCGGCCTTGTGGGGCCTGGCGAGCAGCAGCTGGGCCATCTGGTCCACGGGCAGCCCGTGGTGCAGGACGTCGACCACGGCCGAGGTGATCGGCATCTCCGCCCCGACACTGACCGCGAGCTCGAGCACCGAGGTCGAGGACTTGACCCCCTCGGCCGTGCCCCCGGTGGCCAGGACGGCCTCCTCGAGGCTCATGCCCTGGCCGACGTGCACGCCCAGGGTGTGGTTCCGGGAGAGCGGCGAGGCGCAGGTCGCGACCAGGTCACCCATGCCGGCCAGGCCCGAGAAGGTCTCGGCGTCGGCCCCGAGGGCCAGGCCGAGGCGGGTGATCTCGGCGAGTCCGCGCGTGATGACGGTGGCCATCGTGTTGTGCCCGAAGCCCCGGCCCTGCGCGATGCCGACCGCGACGGCGATGACGTTCTTGACGGCCCCGCACAGCTCGACGCCCACGACGTCGGTGTTCGTGTAGGGACGGAAGTACCCCGAGGCGCACGCGGCCGCGACCCGCTGCGCCGTCCCCTCGTCGGTCGAGGCGACCACGGTCGCCGTGGGCTGCCGCTGGGCGATCTCCCGGGCGAGGTTCGGCCCCGAGACGACCGCGACCCGGTCCTCGGGCAGATCGAGTGCCTCGCGCAGCACCTCGCTCATACGGCGGTCCGAGCTGAGCTCGACCCCCTTCATCAGGGAGACCACGACGGCCCCGGGCTCGACCAGCGGGGCCAACGAGGCCAGGGTGGCCCGAGCGCTCTGGGCGGGGACCGCGACCGCGACGAGCTGGGCGCCCGCGAGGGCCTGTGCAGCCTCCGTGGTCGCGCGGACCCCCGGGGGCAGGTCGATGCCCGGGAGGGAGCGCTCGTTGCGGTGCTCGGTCTCGATCTGCTCGCAGACCTCCGGTCGACGGCCCCAGACCGTGACCTCGCGCCCAGCATCGGCGAGCACGGCCGCGAAGGTCGTGCCCCAGCTCCCCGCCCCGAGGACGGCCGTCCGGCTGATCGGGAGGCTCACGCGACCCCCTCCCCGCCGGTGCGGCGCCACACGTACCGCTCGGGCGGTGCCTCCTCCCCGCGGATCTCCTCGAGCAGCGCGGTGATCGCGGCCATGACGCGCTCGGTCGCCTCACGCAGCACCTGGCTGTCCTGGGGCCTGCCGTACAGGTCGGACAGGTCGACGGGCGGGCCGGCGACGACGGTGACCAGCTTGCGCGGCACGGGCCTGAATATCTTGGAGTACCTGCCGAGCAGGCTCTGGGCCCCCCACTGGGCGATGGGCACCACCGGGGCGCGCGTCGTCAGCGCGAGCCGCGCGACCCCCGTCTTGCCGGACATGGGCCACAGGGCGGGCTCCCGCGTCAGGGTGCCCTCGGGGAAGACGGCCACGCACTCCCCCGCCTCGATGGCCTCGACAGCGGCGCCCAGCGAGCGGCCGGCCGCAGCCGAGTCCCGGTAGACCGGGATCTGCCCCGTGGCGCGCAGCACCGTGCCCAGCACGGGGACCGAGAAGAGCGAGGACTTGGCGAGGATCTTGGGCGCGAGGCCCTGGTCGTACAGGAAGTGGGCGAAGGTCAGCGGGTCGATGTTCGTCATGTGGTTCGACGCCGCGATGAAACCGCCTGGCTGGCGCAGGTGCTCCCCACCGCGCCACTCCCGGCGCGTGACGGCGAACAGGAGGGGACGCACGACCCGTGCGACGTTGCGGTAGGCGCGGTTGGAGCGCTGCGGTGCGGGCACGGGAGCCGATGCTACTCGGCTCCCGCCCCCGGGCTCACTCCCGGCTGAACTCGGCGCCGAGGGCCTCGAGCTTGTCCATGAAGTGCTCGTACCCACGGTCGATCAGCCCGATGCCACGGACCTGCGACGTGCCCTTGGCCGCGAGGGCCGCGATGAGATGGCTGAAGCCCCCACGCAGGTCCGGGACCTCGATCTCGGCGGCGGCCAGAGGCGTGGGCCCCGAGATCACGGCCGAGTGGTAGAAGTTCCGCTGCCCGAAGCGGCACGGGTGGCCGCCGAGGCACTCGCGGTACACCTGGATCGTGGCCCCCATGCCCCGCAGCGCGTCGGTGAAGCCGAAGCGGTTCTCGTAGACCGTCTCGTGGACGATCGACAGGCCCTTGGCCTGGGTCAGCGCCACGACGAGGGGCTGCTGCCAGTCGGTCATGAAGCCCGGGTGCACGTCGGTCTCGAGGACGATCGAGCTCAGGTCGCCGCCGGGGTGGAAGAAGCGGATGCCGTCATCCTCGACGTCGAACTCGCCCCCCACCTTCCGGAAGGTGTTGAGGAAGGCCGTCATCTCGGGCTGGGTCGCCCCCTTGACCTTGATGTCCCCGCCGGTGGCGAGTGCGGCCGAGCCCCACGACGCCGCCTCGATGCGGTCCGAGAGCGCCGTGTGCCGGTACCCGGTCAGCCTCGGCACGCCCTCGATCCGGATCACCCGGTCGGTGTCGACCGAGATGATCGCGCCCATCTTCTGCAGCACGTTGATCAGGTCGAGGATCTCGGGCTCGATCGCCGCGTTGGAGAGCTCGGTGATCCCTTCGGCACGGACAGCCGTGAGCAGCAGCTGCTCGGTCGCCCCGACGCTCGGGTAGGGCAGGGTGATCTTGGTGCCGTGCAGTCCGCGGGGAGCACGGATGTGGATGCCCTGCTCGCGCTTGTCCACCTCGGCGCCGAACTGCCGGAGGATGTCGAGGTGGTAGTTGATGGGCCGGTCGCCGATGCGGCAGCCACCCAGGTCGGGGATGAAGGCCTCACCCAGGCGGTGCAGCAGGGGCCCGCAGAACAGGATCGGGATCCGGCTCGAGCCCGCGTGCGCGTCGATGTCGGCGACGTGGGCGGACTCGACGTTGCTCGGGTCCAGGCGCAGCACGCCGCCCGCGACGTCGGCGTCGACCGTGACGCCGTGCAGCTCGAGCAGCCCGGTCACGACCCCGACGTCCCGGATGACCGGCACGTTGCGCAGCTCGCTGGGGGTCTCCCCCAGCAGAGCCGCCACCATGGCCTTCGAGACGAAGTTCTTGGCGCCGCGGACGGTGATCTCACCGTGGAGCGGGGCGCCACCGTTGACGTAGAGGACGTCGTTCATGGGCCTATCGTCACCTACGACGCCCAGAACGTCATATCTCGCCCCCGAGTCCTGCGTCACAGGGTCTCCCTCGACCCGGTCAGGCGAGCGCGTCGTCTCCGTGCCGCAGCACCGGGCGCGCCGCGACGACCTCGACCGGGGGCAGGTGCTTGGCCGGCAGGGTCAGGGGGCGCCACGAGGCGCGCGTGGTCTCGAACTCGGTGATCTCGCCCTCGTGCTTGAGGGTCAGCCCGATGTCGTCCAGGCCCTCCATGAGGCGCCACCGGGTGTAGTCGTCGACCTCGAAGGGCACCACGACGTCCTCGGCCCGCGCCTGCTTGGCCACCAGGTCGAC
Organism: Actinotalea sp. C106; assembly: GCF_023630195.1. Classification (GTDB taxonomy): domain Bacteria; phylum Actinomycetota; class Actinomycetes; order Actinomycetales; family Cellulomonadaceae; genus Actinotalea. The sequence continues at coordinate 6,279 of NZ_JALPKN010000044.1, forward strand.
GGTCACCTCGGTGCCGGGGCGGGCCTCGAGGACCTTCCACAGCAGCTCGATGTCCTCCTGGGCGACCTGGGCGGCGAGCAGGCCCTGCTTGCCGGAGTTGCCCCGGAAGATGTCGGCGAAGCGGGTCGACAGGACCGCGCGGAAGCCGTAGTCCTTGAGCGCCCAGACGGCGTGCTCGCGCGAGGAACCGGTACCGAAGTCGGGGCCGGCCACGAGCACCGAGCCGCTGCGGTAGGCGTCCTGGTTGAGCACGAACTCCGGGTCACCACGCCAGGCGGCGAACAAGGCGTCCTCGAAGCCGGTGCGGGTCACGCGCTTGAGGTAGACCGCGGGGATGATCTGGTCGGTGTCGACGTTGCTGCGACGCAGCGGGACCCCGACGCCGGTGTGCTGGCTGAACTTCTCCATCGTTCTCACGCTTCCTTCGTGTCGACGCGCTGCGGTGCTGGCCGCGGCGTCGGACCGGTGACTGGGGGTCTCAGGCGGACTGGCGGGCGTCGGCGGCGGGCGCTCCCTCGAGCGGCGAGCCGTCCGGGACCTCGACGTCGGGCCCGAGGTCGGCCACCGAGGAGAGGGTGCCGCGGATGGCGGTGGCGCCGGCCACGAGGGGCGAGACGAGGTGCGTCCGTCCACCCTTGCCCTGACGGCCCTCGAAGTTCCGGTTGGAGGTCGAGGCGCTGCGCTCCCCCGGCGCGAGCTGGTCGGGGTTCATGCCGAGGCACATCGAGCAGCCCGCGTTGCGCCACTCGGCGCCGAAGTCCAGGAAGATCTGGTCGAGCCCCTCAGCCTCGGCCTGGAGGCGGACCCGGGCCGAGGACGGGACCACGAGCACCCGCAGCGAGTCGGCCTTCGTGCGGCCCTTGACGAGCTTGGCGACCGAGCGGAGGTCCTCGATCCGCCCGTTGGTGCACGAGCCGATGAAGACCGTGTCGACCGCGATGTCACGCAGGGCCATGCCCGGCTCGAGGCCCATGTACTCCAGGGCCCGCTCGGCCGCGACGCGCTCGTTCTCGTCGGCGATCTCGGAGGGGACGGGGACGTTGCTCGACAGCGGGAGGCCCTGACCGGGGTTGGTGCCCCAGGTGACGAAGGGCTCGAGGTCGGAGGCCCGGAGGACGACCTCGGTGTCGAAGACGGCGTCGTCATCGCTGCGCAGGGTGCGCCAGTACTCGACGGCGGCGTCCCAGTCGGCCCCCTCGGGGGCGTGCGGGCGACCCTGGAGGTACTCGAAGGTCGTCTCGTCCGGGGCGATCATCCCGGCCCGGGCGCCGGCCTCGATGGACATGTTGCAGATGGTCATCCGCGCCTCCATCGACAGCGCGCGGATCGCCTCGCCGCGGTACTCGAGCACGTAGCCCTGCCCGCCGCCGGTACCGATCTTGGCGATGATCGCCAGGATGATGTCCTTCGAGGTCGCACCCTTGGGCAGCTCGCCGTCGACCGTGATCGCCATCGTCTTGAACGGCGCGAGGGGCAGGGTCTGCGTGGCCAGGACGTGCTCGACCTCGCTGGTGCCGATGCCGAAGGCCAGGGCGCCGAAGGCCCCGTGGGTCGAGGTGTGCGAGTCGCCGCAGACGACCGTCAGGCCCGGCATGGTCAGGCCGAGCTGGGGGCCGACCTGGTGCACGATGCCCTGGTCGGCGTCGCCCAGGGAGTGCAGTCGCACGCCGAACTCGGCGGCGTTGTTGCGCAGGGTCTGGATCTGCGTCCGGCTGGTGAGGTCCGCGATCGGGCGGTCGATGTCGAGGGTCGGGGTGTTGTGGTCCTCGGTCGCGATGGTGAGGTCCGGCCGGCGCACGGGCCGTCCGGCGAGCCGCAGCCCTTCGAAGGCCTGCGGGCTGGTCACCTCGTGCACGAGATGGAGGTCGATGTAGAGCAGGTCGGGGGCTCCGTCGGTGCCCCGGCGCACGATGTGCGCGTCCCAGACCTTCTCTGCCAGCGTGCCCGCCATGTGATGCTCCCTCGTCGATGTCACTCCCGGAAGGGTGGCCCGGGTACCAATCCGGCCGAGGCACTTGCGTCTCAGTGCGCGAGACGCCAATATCGACCTATGGACAACTCTAGCGGAGTCGGCGTGCTGGACAAGGCCGCATCCGTCCTCAGTGCTCTCGAGGCCGGGCCTGCGACCCTCGCTCAGCTGGTCGCCGCGACCCATCTTGCCCGACCGACAGCCCATCGCCTCGCCGTGGCGCTCGAGCACCACCGGCTCGTCGCCCGCGACATGCAGGGCCGGTTCGTGCTCGGCCCGCGGCTCTCCGAGCTCAGCACCGCCGCCGGCGAGGACCGTCTCCTCGCGGCGGCCACCCCGGTCCTGACCGCCCTGCGCGACCACTGCGGCGAGAGCGCCCAGCTCTACCGCCGCCAGGGCGACCAGCGCATCTGCGTCGCGGCCGCCGAGCGCCCGATCGGCCTGCGGGACTCGATCCCGGTCGGCGCGACCCTGACCATGCAGGCTGGCTCGGCCGCGCAGATCCTCCTCGCCTGGGAGGAGCCCGATCGCCTGCACCGCGGGCTCCAGGGCGCCAAGTTCACCGCGACCATCCTCTCGGGCGTCCGACGTCGAGGGTGGGCGCAGTCCGTCTCGGAGCGCGAGGCGGGGGTCGCCTCGGTCTCGGCCCCGGTGCGAGGCCCCTCAGGTCGGGTCGTCGCCGCGGTCTCCATCTCGGGCCCCGTCGAGCGCCTGAGCCGTCAGCCCGGGCGCTTGCACGCCGGCTCGGTGGTCGCGGCCGCGAACCGCCTCACCGAGGTGCTGCGCCGCACCGGGGAGTAGGCCCCGGAGAACCACGAAGGCCCGGTCACCAGTGGTGACCGGGCCTTCTGCTGTACCCCCAAGGGGATTCGAACCCCTGTTACCGCCGTGAGAGGGCGGCGTCCTAGGCCTCTAGACGATGGGGGCCTAGACGATCTATCCCCGGGGGGGATCGACCGCGAGAACTCTACAACATGCTCAGCGCGCCGATGACCATCGATCCGCGAACGGAACGGCCGACGACGTGCGCTGGGGTACCAGGACTCGAACCTAGACTAAGTGAACCAGAATCACTCGTGCTGCCAATTACACCATACCCCATGGGGGTATAACCCCCGATCTCAGGACCTCGCCGAGGCCTTGGAACCGGATGTCGTACCGGCGGGGAACACTACCTGAGCGGAGCAGGTGCGACAAACCAGCCGTCGGGCAAGCCCGACGTCGAGCCTCCCGGAGGGCCCGCCCGCAGCACGGTGCGACGACTCGCGGGTGACGACCGACACACGTTCGCGCGGCCGCAGCACCACCGGCAGGACGCGGCCCCGGAGGGGCCTCTCGGCTCCCCCAGGCCCAGGTCACCGCGGACGTGGGCCCCGCCGACCCGGTCAGCGCCCCAGGAGGCCCGGGAGCTCGCTGAGGGACCGGACGACCGCGACCCCGAGGGCACGGGCGGCCTGCACCTCGTCCTCGGAGATCTCGGTACGCCGCGGCCCCGGGCGGTCCACCCACACCCCGAGCAACCCGGCCTCGACCGCCGCCCGGGCGTCGACGTCGAGCTCGTCTCCGACGTAGACGGTCCGCGCAGGGACGGTCCCCAGGCGGCGGCAGGCCTCGAGGAACACCGCCGGGTCGGGCTTGCCGACGCCCAGCGTGTCGACGCCCACGAGCATCGGCACCCTCGCGCCGAGGCCCACCCGCTCGAGCTTGCTCGTCTGGTAGGCCGTGCCGGCGTTCGACAGGGCGCCGACAGCGACCCCGCTCGAGATCAGGACGTCGACCGCGGCAGCCGCCTCGGCATGGGCCGTCCACGCCGAGGAGAACCCCGCCTCGAAGACCTCGTCCCAGGCCGCGTAGCTCGCCTCGTCGAGCACCGCACCACCGAATTCCGCGTGCAGGGCGTTGGCGCGGGCCATGCGCTGCTCGCGGTACCCGAGCTCAGCCCGGGTGTACCGCGCGTAGTGCCCGTCGACGTCGGCCCGCCAGTGGGCGAGCACCTCGTCCTGGCGGCCCGCGGCCTGGGGCAGGTAGGTCGTGACGATCTGCTCGAGGGCCGCCCCGAAGGCGCCCCGGGTGTCGACCAGCGTGTCGTCGATGTCGAACAGGACACCGTCGACCCGACTCCCGCCCAGCCCGGGCGAACCCGCCGTCACAGGCTGGCGCGCAGCGCGGCGATCCGCGCGAGGCTCGAGTCCCGGCCGAGGATCTCGAGGGACTCGAAGAGCGGCGGCGAGACACGGCGGCCCGAGACGGCCACCCGCAGCGGGGTGAAGGCCAGGCGCGGCTTGATGCCCAGGTCGTCGACCAGGGCCGCCGTCAGCGCCCCCTGGACGGCCTCGGTCGTGAAGCCCTCGGCGGGGATCGCGGTCAGTGCGACGGTCGCGGCGTCGAGCACGTCGGCGGCGCCGTCGCGGAGGGCTCCGCGGGCCTCCTCGGTCACCTCGAGGGCGTCGTCGGGCACCAGGAGGAAGCCGAGCATCGGGACCGCCTCGCCGAGCAGCGCGATCCGCTCCTGGACCAGCGGCGCGGCGGCCGCGAGGACCGCCTGCTCCTCGGGCCGCAGGGCGTCGTGCTCCCGGGCCGAGACCAGCCCGGCGTCGTGCAGGTACGGCACGACGCGCCCACGGAAGTCCTCTGCGGCGAGCATCCGGACGTGGGTCCCGTTGATCGACTCGGCCTTCTTGACGTCGAACCGCGCCGGGTTGGGGTTGACGTCCGCGACGTCGAAGGCAGCCACCATCTCCGCGACGGTGAAGATGTCGTTGTCCGGGGCGATCGACCACCCGAGCAGGGCGAGGTAGTTGAGCAGCCCCTCCGGGGTGAAGCCCCGCTCGCGGTGCAGGAAGAGGTTGGACTCCGGGTCACGCTTGGAGAGCTTCTTGTTCCCCTCCCCCATGACGTAGGGCATGTGCCCGTACACGGGCTCGACACTCGCGACGCCGAGGGCCACCAGCGCCCGGAAGAGGACGACCTGACGCGGGGTCGAGGAGAGCAGGTCCTCCCCGCGCAGCACGTGGGTGATGCCCATCAGCGCGTCGTCCACCGGGTTGGTCAGGGTGTAGAGCGGCTGGCCGTTGCCCCGCACGATGACGAAGTCCGGGACCGAGCCTCCCGCGAAGCTCAGCTCGCCGCGCACCAGGTCGGTGAAGACGACGTCCTCCTCGGGCATGCGGATCCGCAGGACGGGCTCGCGGCCCTCGGCACGGAAGGCTGCCCGCTGCTCCTCGGTGAGGTGCCGGTCGAAGCCGTCGTAGCCCAGCTTGGGGTCCCGGCCGGCGGCGCGGTGGCGGGCCTCGACCTCCTCAGGGGTCGAGAAGGACTCGTAGGCGTAGCCCGCCTCGAGCAGCCGACGGGCGACGTCGGCGTAGACGTCCATCCGCTCGGACTGGCGGTAGGGGGCGTGCGGCCCGCCGACCTCGACCCCCTCGTCCCAGTCGAGACCGAGCCAGCGCAGGGCGTCCAAGAGCTGGTCGTAGCTCTCCTGGCTGTCCCGGGCCGCGTCGGTGTCCTCGATGCGGAAGACGAAGGTGCCCCCGGTGTGCCGCGCGTAGGCCCAGTTGAACAGGGCCGTGCGGATGAGCCCCACGTGGGGCGTGCCGGTCGGTGAGGGGCAGAAGCGGACCCGGACCTGGTCGCCCGAGGGCGTGGCGGTCGGGGCGGAGGGCGTGGCGAGGTTCTCAGGCATGGTGCGTCCAGCCTATCGGCGCGCCCGCCACGCCTCCGCGACCAGCTCGGTTCTCCTCGGCCGCAGGGACTCCGGTCAGTCGCGGCGCAGCACCGGGTTGCGGAGCACGCCGATGCCCTCGACCTCGCACTCGACGACGTCTCCGTGGACCACGGGCCCGACGCCGGCCGGGGTTCCGGTGAGGATGACGTCCCCCGGCAGGAGGGTGAAGGCCTGGGAGATGTAGGAGATGAGGAAGGGGACGTCGAAGACGAGGTCGGCGGTCCGGCCGTCCTGCTTGGTCTCGCCGTTGACCCGCGCGAGCACGGCGAGGTCGTCGACGTCGAGCCCGGGGACGACCCACGGGCCGAGCGGGCAGGACCCGTCGAAGCCCTTGGCGCGGCTCCACTGGTCGTCCGAGCGCTGGATGTCGCGGGCCGTGACGTCGTTCGCGACCGTGAAGCCGAAGACGTGCTCGAGGGCGCGGTCCGGGGTGACCTCCTTGGTCACCTTGCCGATGACGACCGCGAGCTCGGCCTCGTGGTGCACGTCGGCGGACCACGAGGGCAGCACGATGGGGTCGTCCGGGCCGATCACGCTGGTGTTGGGCTTGAAGAAGAGCAGCGGGCTGACGGGGAGCTCGTTGCCCATCTCGGCGGCGTGGTCGGCGTAGTTCCGGCCGACCCCCACGATCTTCGAGCGCGGGATGACCGGGGACAGGAACCGCACGTCGTCGGTGACGGGGATCCGCTCCCCGGTGGGCTGGACGGGCATGTAGATCGGGTCGCCGCTGATGACGACGAGCTCCTCGGACCCGGGCTCGCCGTCGACGAGGGCGAAGCGGGGGTCTCCTCCGGTGGTGAACCTGGCGATGCGCATCTGCGCAGCGTAGCCGGGGCTCGGGCACCGGTACCTGCTGCGGGAGGCGGCCGACGTAGGCTGCGCGGGTGCAGCGTGTGGTGGGAGCCGACGTCGCCCGGGGCCTGGCTGTCCTGGGGATGTTCGCCGCGCACCTGGGGGCCGAGGACGAGCGGTTCTGGACCGCGACCGGCTGGCTGCAGGTGGTCGACGGGCGTTCGGCGGCGACCTTCGCCCTGCTCGCCGGCCTCTCGGCCGCTCTCCTCAGCGGAGGGCCGGTGCCCGCCGAGGGCGCCCGACGACGGCACTCTCGGGTCCGCATCCTCGTGCGCGCCCTGATGCTGATCCCGCTGGGGGCGTCGCTGATCGCCCTGGGCACACCGGTCGCGGTGATCCTGCCGGGCTACGCCGTGATGTTCGCCCTCATGATCCCGGTCCTGGGATGGCGCCCCCGCTCGCTGCTGCTGCTCGCCGCCGTGCCGACCCTGGTCGGGCCCCTCGTGGTCGAGGCGGTGCGCGAGGCCCGCCGCGGCGACCCCTTCGCGGCAGGGCTGCCCCAGCCGGTGGACGTCGTCGTGGGCGAGTACTACCCGGCGGTCGTCTGGACCGCGTACCTCCTCGTCGGCCTGGCCTTGGGACGGCTCGACCTGACCGACCGGGCCCTGCCGCGGCGCCTGGCCCTGGTGGGCGCAGCCCTGGCCCTGGTGGGCTACGGCACCTCGGCCGTCGCCCTGCGGGTGCTCGACCCGGAGCAGCGGACGCTGCGGGCCCTGCTGACCAGCGAGCCCCACGCCGACACCACCCCCGAGGTGGTCGGGAACCTCGGTGCGGTGCTGCTGGTGCTCGCGGCGAGCCTGCTCGCAGCGAGGTACGCCCCGCGGCTGGTGACCCCGGTGGCGGCGACCGGCGCCCTCGCCTTGACCGCCTACACGGGGCACATCATGGTGATCGCGCTCCTGGGCGACGAGGTGGTGCGCGAGCCGAGCAACCTCGTCCTGGCGCTCTTCGTCCTGGTGACGCTCGCCCTGGCGACGTCGTGGCGGCTCACCCTGGGGCGCGGGCCGCTCGAGAACCTGCTCTCCCTGATGTCGACGCTGGCGGCCGACGCCCTGGTGCCGTCGGGTCGCCGTGACGCCTCCGCCCCGGCCGGCGAGGAGTGGACGCAGACCGACGAGGGCCCGGCGGTCAGGCCCGGGCCAGGACCTGGCCGTGCAGCACCGTGAACCAGCCGTCCTCGGAGGTGCCCCACTGGCGCCAGGCCTCAGCCAAGGCCTCGAGAGCGACGTCGTCGGCCAGCCCGTGCTCGACCGCCTGGCGCGCGAAGTCCGAGACGGTGACGCGCTCGGCCCACAGCCCTGACCACCACCGCCGGTCCTCGGCCGTCGCGTAGCACCAGACGTCGGCCCCCGGCGTGATGCCCGCGGGGTCGAACCCCACCTCACGGACCCAGGCGAGGAGCCGGCGGCCGGCGTCGGCCTCGGCCCGGTTGGCGACGGTGACCTCGTGGTAGAGCTCACGCCACTCGTCCAGGCCGGCGGACTCCGGGTACCAGGTCATCGCGGCGTAGTCGGCATCGCGGACCGCGACCACTCCCCCGGGCCGCGCCACGCGACGCATCTCGCGCAGGGCGCCGACCGGGTCGCTCAGGTGCTGGAGCACCTGGTGGGCGTGCACGACGTCGAAGCTGTCGTCGGGGAAGGGCAGGTCCATCGCGTCGCCGTGCTCGAAGGTGAGGTTGGTGGCGCCGGCCTCCCGGGCTGCCGCGCGGGCGACCTCGAGCACGGCCTCCGAGGCGTCGACGCCGACGACGGCGCCCGGGGCGACCCGGGTCGCGAGGTCGGCGGTCACCGTGCCGGGCCCGCACCCCACGTCGAGGAGGCTGAGCCCTGGGCTGAGGGCGGGCAGCAGGTAGGCCGCGGAGTTCTCGGCGGTGCGCCGACGGTGGGCGCGGAGCACGCTCTCGTGGTGCCCGTGGGTGTAGACGTCCTGGATGGTCACCAGGCCAGTAAGGCGCACCTGGCCTCACGTATCAAGCAACAAGACATGTGGTCTCAGCCTTCGGTCATAGGGGCTCGTCTGCCCCTCGGCCAGACCTCAGGACTGCGGAGCCGCCCGAGCGACCTCGACCCCGCGGTTGGCGAGCTCGTCGGCCCGCTCGTTCCCCGGGTCCCCCGAGTGCCCCTTGACCCACACCCACGTGACGACGTGGCGCTCGACCTCGGCCTCGAGGGCCTGCCAGAGCTCCTTGTTCTTGACGGGCTTCTTGTCCCCGGTACGCCAGCCGTTGCGCTTCCAGCCCGCGAGCCAGGTGCTCATGCCCTTCATGACGTAGGTCGAGTCGACGTGGAGAGTGACGGCGCACGGCCGGGTCAGGGCGCGCAGACCCTCGATCACGGCGGTGAGCTCCATGCGGTTGTTGGTGGTGAGCAGCTCGCCGCCGAAGAGCTCGCGCTCGTGCCCCTCGGTGCGCATCCACGCCCCCCAGCCCCCGGGCCCCGGGTTGCCCTTGCAGGCTCCGTCCGTCCACATCTCGACGACGGTCAACTCTGGCGCGATCGGGTCTGTCACGCCGCACACCTTAGCCGCTACCGATCGAACAGGTGTTCGACTACCCTGGTGCCATGCCTGCCGAGGGTGCGGTGATCCTGCACGCGGACCTCGACGCCTTCTACGCGTCGGTCGAGCAGCTCCTCGACCCCGCGCTCCGCGGCAGGCCGATCGCGGTCGGGGGCGGACCGCACGGCGGCGTGGTCCTCGCGGCCTCCTACGAGGCGAAGCGGCACGGGGTGCAGGGCGGCATGCCCGGCTGGCGGGCGGCCCGGCTCTGCCCCGACCTGACCTTCGTCCGCGGCAGCTTCGGGGAGTACCAGCGCCTGGGCGATGCCGCGATGGCGGTGCTGACCGACATGAGCCCTCTGGTCGAGCGCATCTCGATCGACGAGGCCTTCGTAGACGTCTCCGGGTCGGTCCATCTGCTCGGCCCGCCGGCGACCATCGCCGCCCAGATCCGCCGTCGGGTCCGCGAGGAGGTCGGGCTGCCGATCTCGGTGGGCGCCGCGCGGACCAAGCACCTGGCCAAGATCGCCTCGCAGGTCGCCAAGCCCGACGGGCTGGTGGTCGTCGAGCCCGGCACCGAGCAGCGCTTCCTCGACCCGCTGCCGGTGGGCCTCGTGTGGGGGGTCGGGCCCGTGACCGAGGAGCGGCTCGCGGGTCTGGGGGTGCGCACCATCGGCGACCTCGCCCGCACCCCGTCCACGACGGTCGAGCGCCTCCTCGGCCACGCGGTCGGCGCCAAGCTCCTCGCCATGGCGCAGGACGACGACGCGCGGC
>NZ_JALPKN010000450.1 GCF_023630195.1 Actinotalea sp. C106
ACGCGCGGCGACGGAGCCGGCGGCCTGCTCGATCAGGGCCGTCAACGCGGTCCGGGCGTCGACCTGGGCCTGCACGGCCTCGGCGAGCCCGGTGACCCACGGCCGCAGGGCCTGCAGGGACCCCCGCTGGGTGCGGGCGATGACGGAGCGGGCCCGGTCCGGCCCGGCGACCATGGCGAGCCACCTGCCGATCGGCGCGACGACCGTGGCGTCGAGCATGCCCTCGTGAGGGCCGGCGTCGGGCACGAGGAACAGCGGGACGGCCGCCATGCCGCGGGAGCGCAACCTCCCCATCAGGTCCCCGCGGACGGCCACCAGGGCGTCGTCGGGCACGCGGTTGAGGACCATGGCCATCGAGGTGCCTCGTTCGGTTGCCCGGTCGAGCACCTCCCAGGGCAGGGCGTCGCCGTACCGTGCGGCCGTGGTGACGAAGAGCCACAGGTCCGCAGCCTCGAGCAGACGGTGGGCGGTGCTGCGGTTGGAGGCGAGCAGGGAGTCCAGGTCAGGGGCGTCGACCAGGGCGATGCCCCGCGGCACGGTCAGGTGCGGCACCACGTCGACGATCTCCAGGAGCGGGTGCTCGGCGAGCAGGGCGGCGTCGTCGGGGTGGTGGGCCAGGACGGGGCGTCGCGTGGTGGGGCGGAGCACCCCGGCGGCGCTCACCTCGGTCCGCAGCACCGAGTTGACCAAGGTGGACTTGCCCGCGCCCGTCGAGCCGGCGACCACCACGATCGCCGGGGCGGAGAGCTCGCGCAGGCGGGGCAGCAGGTGGTCGTCGAGCTGGTCGAGCAGCCGGCGGCGCTGGTCCTCGGCCTCGGTCACGCCCTCGAGGGGCAGCGGGAAGCGGGTCGCGGCGACGTCACGGCGCAGGTCCGCGACGGCGTCGAGCAAGGATGCCTGCGCCCGGGGTCGCTCGGTGTCACGTCGGCCCCTGGCTGAGGCCTCGGTCGCGGGGTACGTGATCACCCCCTGATACTCCCGTGACGGAGGCACCCAGGCCAACCGCGCGCGCCGCGCACCGGCTGCGGATCGCGCGCACGAGGGGCCGACGACGGCGCTGGGCCGCGTAACCTGGGGCCTGGCGACACCGCGACCAGCGGTCAGGCCCGGCTCCCCGGGCGACCCGGTGCGGCCGTGGCCCGGCCCCTGTAGCTCAGTGGATAGAGCATCGGACTTCTAATCCGGCGGTCGCAGGTTCGAATCCTGCCGGGGGCACCCAGGCTCGATCACGCGGCCATCTCGGCAGCAGCCGACGCAGTGGCACCGCCTAGGCTCCGTCCGACGGCGCGGCGCCCCTGAGACCTCGCGGCCCGGACGCACCCGGCAGGATGAGAGGTGCGCCGGACATGCCCCCGAGCCGGGGTGTAGGTACTTTCTGGCGATGGCCGCACAGGACCCCACGGACCCGCCCACCCCAGCACCTCGCGACCCGCTCGACGCGCAGTACGCACCGACGTGGCTCGTCCGCACGGCCGCCGTCGGGGGTCGGCTCCTGGTGCTCGGAGTGCTCGTCTGGCTCCTGGCCGAGCTCGCCACGTCCCTCACGCTGCTGATCGTGGCGGTCACGGTCGCCCTGCTCCTTGCCGGCGTCCTGGCCCCCGGCGTGGCCTGGGCCGAGGGGCGAGGCGCACCTCGCGGCCTTGCGGTCGCCGGCGCGGTGGCCCTCGTCGTGCTGCTGATC
>NZ_JALPKN010000451.1 GCF_023630195.1 Actinotalea sp. C106
AGACGCAGACCGTCGACGACCCCGCCCGCGTGGGCGCACCGCACCCCGGCCTCGGTGCGGGCCACGGGCCACTGGCGGCGCAGGGCCCGGTGCCAGCGCAGCTCCTCGCAGGCCTCACGCGCCCGACCCACCGCCTGCTCGACCCCGGGGAGCGTCACGAGCGTGTCGAGCGGGTGGGAAGGCACCCGGCCAGCGTAGAGGCCAGACTGAGGTCATGGTCTCAGCGCCGAGCGTCTCCTCCTCGATCACCGTCCGCCTCCAGGTCCAGGCCCGCCCGACGGCGGTCAGCGAGCTCACCACCGCGATCGAGCACGCCGGGGGCATCGTCACCGCCCTCGACGTGACGACCTCGGGGCACGAGCGGATCGGCGTCGACATGACCTGCGCGACCCGCGGGGAGGAGCACGCCGAGCAGATCGTCGAGGCCCTGCGGGTTCTGGAGGGCGTGGTCGTCGAACGGGTCAGCGACCGGACCTTCCTGCTGCACCTGGGCGGCAAGCTGTCGATCGAGTCCAAGGTCCCGATCCGCAACCGTGACGACCTGTCGATGGTCTACACCCCGGGGGTCGCCCGGGTCTGCGAGGCCATCGCGGCCCGGCCCGAGGACGCCCGCAACCTGACCATCAAGCGCAACACCATCGCCGTGGTCACCGACGGGAGCGCGGTGCTAGGCCTGGGCAACATCGGGCCGCTCGCGGCCCTGCCGGTCATGGAGGGCAAGGCCGCGCTGTTCAAGCGCTTCGCGGACATCGACGCCTTCCCCATCGCCCTGGACACCACCGACGTCGACGAGATCGTCGCGACGGTCTGCGCGATCGCCCCGGTCTTCGCGGGGATCAACCTCGAGGACATCTCCGCCCCGCGCTGCTTCGAGGTCGAGCAGCGGCTGCGCGAGCGCCTCGACATCCCCGTCTTCCACGACGACCAGCACGGGACAGCCATCGTCGCGCTCGCGGCCCTGACGAACGCCCTCAAGGTGGTCGGCAAGGAGATCGGCACCGTCAGGATCGTGATGTCCGGGGCGGGGGCCGCGGGCACCGCAGTGCTCAAGCTGCTGCTCGCCGCCGGCGCCCGCGACGTCGTCGTCTGCGACATCGAGGGCGTCGTCCACACCGATCGCCCTGGGCTGGACGCGTCCCTGCGCTGGACCGCCGAGAACACCAACCCGCGCGGTGCGACGGGCACCCTGCGCGAGGCGATCGCCGGGGCGGAGGTCTTCATCGGGCTCTCCGCCCCCGACCTGCTCACGGGGGACGACATCGCGACCATGGGCTCGGACGCGATCGTCTTCGCGATGGCCAACCCCCGCCCCGAGGTCGACGCCGACGACGCCGCCCAGCACGCCGCGATCGTGGGGACAGGACGCTCGGACTTCGCCAACCAGATCAACAACGTGCTGGCCTTCCCCGGGGTGTTCCGCGGCCTGCTCGACGCCCAGTCCCACCGGGTCAGCTCACGGCTGCTCCTCGCGGCGGCCCAGGCCCTCGCGGAGGTCGTCGCCGAGGACGAGCTCAACCCGACCTACATCATCCCGAGCGTCTTCAACCCCGAGGTGACGACGCGGGTCGCCGCGGCGGTCGAGGCCGCGGCCCGGGCGGACCAGGGCGAGACCGCGGCGGCCTGAGCCGAGAACGTCTCACCGCCACGCCCCCCGCACGTACTGCGGCGGCCACGGCGCTG
>NZ_JALPKN010000452.1 GCF_023630195.1 Actinotalea sp. C106
GGCTCGGGGCTCTCGAGGGCGGGCGCGGCGGGGGCGCTCGGTGCCTCGGGCTCGACCGTGGTGGTCCCGGTCCCCGCCCCGGTCGGGGTCGACGGTTGCGGAGGGGCCGGCTCCCCGGCGTCGCCCGGGCGCCGCGACCGGCGGCTCCGGACTCCGAGGTAGCCCAGCCCCGCGAGGAGCAGGGCGGGCAGGCCGACGAGGAGAAGATCGCTGAGCTCGTTCACCGCAGCAGTCTCTCAGTCATCGACGGGCGGCGTCATCGACGGGCGGCGTGACCTGACTCCCGCAGGGCCTTCGAGGCGCGCCCGACGGGGACCAGCAGGTCACGGGTCGAGAGGTAGGCCTGCTGCGTCGGGACCTCGGCGTGACCGAGGGAGAAGAGGTCGTCGAGGGAGCCGGCGTCGCCTGCCTCGTCGTCGGACTCCTGGCGCATCGTCTCGACGAGGCCGGGTCGAGGGTGCTCGGCGTCGCGGCGCAGCCCCGCCCGGAGATCGCTGAGGAACTGGCGCGGACCGCCGCCGTCCCCGCCGAGCGCGCCCGCGACCACCATCACGAGGACGGCGGCGAGAAGGGCGAGAACGGTCCAGACGACAGGTGCCATGCCCTCAGTATCGGCACGCGTCGACCGGTTCCGAAGGCGGCCCACAGGCCTGGTCATGATCGCCACAGGATCTCCACACGGCGGCGTGGGCCGGGGCTCAGGCCGGGCTGTCCTCGCGCAGACGCTGGCTGATGACGGTGGTGACGCCGTCGCCGCGCATGGTCACCCCGTACAGCGCGTCGGCGATCTCCATCGTGCGCTTCTGGTGCGTCACCACGATCAGCTGGCTGTCCTCCTGGAGCTCGCGGAAGATCTCCAGCAGCCGGCCCAGGTTGGTGTCGTCGAGGGCCGCCTCGACCTCGTCCATGACGTAGAACGGGCTGGGCCGCGCCTTGAAGATCGCCACGAGGAGGGCGACCGCGGTCAGCGAGCGCTCCCCCCCGGAGAGCAGCGACAGACGCTTGACCTTCTTGCCGGCGGGACGAGCCTCGACCTCGATGCCCGTGGTCAGCATGTCCCCCGGCTCGGTGAGGACCAGGCGCCCCTCCCCGCCGGGGAACAGGCGCTCGAAGACGCGCTCGAACTGCACCGCGGTATCCCGGTACGCCTCGGCGAACACCTGCTCGACCCGCTCGTCGATCTCCCGGACGATCTGGAGCAGGTCGGTACGGGACCGCTTGAGGTCCGCGAGCTGGGTGGTCAGGAACGTGTGCCGCTCCTCGAGGGCCGCGAACTCCTCGAGGGCCAAGGGGTTGACCCGGCCGAGGAGGGCGAGGGCTCGCTCCGCGGCCCGCAACCGCTTCTCCTGCTCGGCGCGCACGTAGGGCACGGTCCGCGGGGCCGGCTCGGCATCGACCGCGTCGTCGTCGCCGTCCGTCCCCGCGCGGGACGTCTCGGCCGCACCGCTGGCCTCGGGGGGCTCGATCACGGGGACCGGCCGGTCCGGGCCGAACTCCTCGACGAGCACCTGCGGGTCCAGGCCGAGCTCCTCGACCGAGCGGGTCTGCAGCTGCTCGATGCGCAGGGCCTGCTGGGCCCGCGCGACCTCATCGCGGTGCGCGACGTCGGTCAGCTCGCCCAGCTCCGTGGCCCACCGGTCGGCCTCGGCCCGGACCGTCACCAGCTCGGCGTCCCGCG
>NZ_JALPKN010000453.1 GCF_023630195.1 Actinotalea sp. C106
GTCGAGCCGGCGCGCCCGCGCCCGCGCGGCGGTCGACCGGCTGCGGTCCGACCGCCCGGCCCTGGTGCCGCAGGTCGCCGTCCTCCTCGGACTGGCCTTCGTCGTGCTGGGCACCGCGGGGTTCATCGGGGTGCTCGACGCCGTCCAGGAGAACGACGACCTC
This sequence comes from Actinotalea sp. C106, assembly GCF_023630195.1. GTDB lineage: Bacteria > Actinomycetota > Actinomycetes > Actinomycetales > Cellulomonadaceae > Actinotalea. The sequence goes on from NZ_JALPKN010000453.1 coordinate 164, forward strand.
GCCCTGCTCGACGAGCCGGCCCTCGAGTTCCTGGTGCAGGCGCGGACCGAGACGCTGACAGGGTTCCTCACCGTCGTCTCGACGGTCTCGGGCCCGGTGGTCCTGCCCGTGCTCATCGCCGTCACGGCGATCCTGTGGGGTGCGCTGCGCCGTGCCTGGTGGCCCGCCGCGCTGCTCACCGGAGCGATGATCGCCTCCTCGCTGGTCTCGCTGGCACTGAAGAGCGTGATCGCGCGCCCCCGCCCCCCGGTGGACTCGATGACCGTCGCAGGCGTCGAGAGCACCTACTCCTTCCCTTCGGGCCACACCATCGGTGCGGCGACCTTCCTGCTCGTGCTGGGGTACCTGCTGTGGATCCGGCGCCCGTCGGTCCCGTCGCTGCTCCTGTGGCTGGTCGGGACGGCGCTGGGCATCCTGCTGGTGGCCATGAGCCGGCTCTACCTGGGGTACCACTTCGTCAGCGACGTGGTCGCCTCGATGGCCCTCGCGCTCGCGGTGCTGGGCGGGGTGATCGTGCTCGACCGGCGGCGGGCGATCCACGCGGTCCGCAGGACGGCGACCTCAGAGCCCGCTGACGACCCCGGGCCGGGCCCCGGGGTCAGCTGAGGTACCACCCAGTCCCTCGGTGCCTCAGCTCGCAGGGCCGCCAGCGAGTGGCCGGCGGCCGTGGCGTACCCACAGCTCACGACCTCCAGCGGCGATGGCTGCGGTCAGGGGGACGAAGAGGAGGGCCCCCGGGATCCCCCAGAGAAGGCCCCCCGCAGTGACCGCCACGAGCACGGTGAAGGCGTTGAGCGGCAGCTCCCGCTGCATGACGTACGGCTCGACCACGCTGTTGCCGAGCTGCTGCACCGCGACGGCGAGGACTGCTACGGCGACCGCTGTCCCCAGCCCGCCCGAGGTCCACGCGACCAGCACGGCGGCGGCCCCGGCGACGAAGGCCCCGATGGTCGGCACGTAGGAGGCGACGAACTGCAGCAGGGCCAGCGTGAGGGCCAACGGGACGCCGAGGATCAGCAGGCCGATCCCGATCCCCACGGCGTCGACGGCAGCGACGACGGTCAGCCCGCGCACGTAGGCGCCGAGGGTGCCCCAGGCGGCCCGGCCGGCTGCGTCGACGTCCTCGCGGACCCGACCTCCGAGGAGCTCGAGCATGCTGCCCCACATCCTCGCGCCGTTCTTGAGCAGGAGGAAGAGGAAGGCGAGCATCAGGAAGAGGCCGATCACCAGGTCCGCGGCGACGCCCAGGGAGCTCGCGAGCTGGTCGAGGATCGCGGGTCCGCCGCTCCCGGAGCCCTCGGCCCGGGGGCCCGCCGCGCCTGATCCACCCACACCAGGAAGATCCACGCCCAGGGCGTCCTGGACCTGCTGGGCGGCGGATCGCACCTGGTCGCGCAGGCGGGGCGCCTGGTCGGCGACCTGTGCCCCGATGGCTGCCCCCGCACCGCCGATCAGCAGCACGACGAGGGCCACCGCGCCGGCGACCGCAAGGCCGCGAGG
>NZ_JALPKN010000454.1 GCF_023630195.1 Actinotalea sp. C106
TGCGCGGCCTCGACGACGTCGGCGCGCGAGCCGAGGGACATCCCCGCAGCCTCCGCGAGCTCCTCGGCGTTGGGCTTGATCAGGTCGGGTGCGGCCGCCAGCGCCTCGACCAGGGCCGGTCCGCTGGTGTCGAGGGCCACGCGGGCCCCGGCCTGGTGGGCCCGGCGGGTCATGGCCGCGTAGTGGTCGGTCGGCACCCCTGGCGGCAGGCTCCCGCACAGCACCACCCAGCCGTGCGGCGCGACGGTCGCGAGGGCCCCGTCCAGGAGCCGGTCGAGGTCGGCGGCGTCCAGCGCGGGACCTGGCTCGTTGAGCTTGGTCACGGTCCCGTCCGCCTCGGCGATCGTGACGTTGGACCGGGTGCGTCCCGACACGGGCACCGTGACGACGTCGACGGCCTCGGCGGTGAGCAGCCCGACGAGCTGGTCGCCCTCGGCACCCGCGACCGGCAGGACGGCGCGGCTCGCGACGCCGTTGGCCAGCAGGGCGCGGGTGACGTTGACCCCCTTGCCGCCGGGGTGCAGGTGCACGCCGCGGGCACGCAGCACCTCGCCCCGCACGAGGTCATCGACCTCGACGGTGCGGTCGAGGCTCGGGTTGAGGGTGACGGTGATGATCATGCCCGCACCACCCTCGGTCCGGCGGTCTCGACCTCGTCGGCCAGCTCGGCGTCCAGGTCGCTGTCGGAGATCACGGTGTCGATCGCGGACAGCGGGGCGACCTGGGCGAAGTCGGCCCGGCCGAACTTGGTGTGGTCGGCCAGGACCACCGTGCGCTGGGCCGCGCCGACCAGGGCACGCTTGACCCCCGCCTCGGCGAGGTCCGGGGTGGTCAGGCCGCGCTCGACGGTGAGTCCGTTGGTCCCGAGGAAGGCGACGTCCGCGTAGACGTCGGCCATGCAGCGCTCGGCCCAGGCCCCGACCGCAGCCAGCGTGCGTCCCCGCACCGTGCCGCCCAGCAGGTGCAGGGTGATGTTGGGCCGGGTCGCGAGCACCATGGCCACGGGTAGCGCGTGCGTCACCACGGTGAGCTCGCGCTCGGTCGGCAGCAGCTCGGCCAGGCGGACGGTCGTGGTGCCGGCGTCCAGGATGACGGACCCGCCCTCGGGCACCTCGTCGAGGGCGGCCTTGGCGATGCGCTCCTTCTGGCCGGCCATCCGTCCCTCGCGGTCGGCGACGGCAGGCTCGATGCCGAGGCGCTCGACGGGTATCGCCCCGCCGTGGACCCGTCGGAGCAGGCCCCGCCGCTCGAGCGCGGTGAGGTCACGGCGCACGGTCTCGGGGGTGACGTCGAGGGTCTCGGCGAGGTCCTTGACCTCGACCCGACCATCCGCACGGGCAGTGCTGATGATCTGCTGCTGACGCTCCGTCGCGTACACGCCTGCTCCCCGATCTCAGCCGGTCTTCAGTGACCCGGGCGGATGTTGATACCCCTTTGTTTAGTTCCGTTTGTGTCCGGTGTCAAGCCCGAGAACGGACATCGGCCCACAAAGGGCCCGGCGGTCGCGCAGTCCGTCAGGCTCGCCGACTCCGACCGGGCCCTTGGTCCTGGGAGCCCGGCCGCGGAGACTCGGACGCCTCACCGTGGGCCGCGACGGCTGGGGCGGCCCTGGGCCGCCGCGGCTGGGGCGCCGCTGGGGGGCACTGGAGC
>NZ_JALPKN010000455.1 GCF_023630195.1 Actinotalea sp. C106
GGCACCGGCGGGGGGCCGGTGGGCGCACCGCCGTAGCCCCCGTACCCTCCGGACGCCCCGGGGGCCGGTGCGCTGCCGGCGTAGCCGCCGGCGGAACCGGTGTAGCCGCCGGCGGAACCGGTGTAGCCACCGGTAGCGCCCGGGGCGGCGTAGGAGCTGGTGGGTGTGGTCATGGTGGGTCCTTCAGGTGAGGGGGGCGGCGGCACCGGGGTGCGGGGCAGGGACGTCGTCGGGCCGGACGGGCGAGGTCCGCCACCCTGACGGTCGCGGTAGGAGGAGATCACCAGCACCACGACCACGGCGACGGCGAGCAGCCACAGCAGGCCCCCCCATCCACCACCGCCCCACCACCAGAGCCCGGGGTACCAGCGCTCGGGGAAGGACAGGCCTGCGATGAACACCCCGAGGGCACCGAGCACGGCGACGTCGAAGTCGCCGCGGAAGAGCTGCTGGAGGTGGATGCGACCGTCGTGCTGCTCGGGCAGCAGGACCCAGGCGAGGCCGTAGAGCACCAGCCCGAGGCCGCCGAGGAGCACGGACACGGCCAGGACGCCCCGGACGACCAGGGCATCGATGCCGAGCCGCAGGGCGACCCCGCTCGCGACCCCGCCGACCCAGCGGTCCTGGCCGCGCACCAGACCGGACCGCCGCAGGCTGTCGAAGAAGCTGTCGACTCCGCTCGGACGGGCCTGGCCCGGTGGAGGCGTGGGTCCCGGTGCGGCACCGGGCGTCGGGCCGGGGCCTGCTGGCCCGGATCCTGCTGGATCGGAGCCGGTGGGGCCGGGGCCCTGGGGTGGGGGTGTGCTCGAGTCCATGCCTCGAGCCTGCCGCGGGTGGCCGCCCCGCGGTATCCGGTGGGCCCCTGATCCCACCCTGAGCCTGGGGACCGGACCCCTGAGGCCTGCCCCGAGATCAACCCTGGTCCCTGCCGACCGGGGCCCTGGACGCCCCGCGGTGCGTCGCTGACGTGTGACGATGCACGGGTGACGACCGATCGGACCATCCTGCGGCTGCCGCTGCGTCGTCCGGCCCAGGGACGCTGGGTCGGTGGGGTGTGCGCGGGGCTCGGCGCTCATCTGGGGATGCCGGTCGCGACGGTGCGGCTGGTGATGGTGCTGCTCGCGCCGTTCGGCGGCGCGGGGGTGCTGCTCTACGTGTGGTTCTGGGTCACGGTGCCGGTCGGGGACCCGGTCCGGGCCGCGGCCGAGGAGCGGCCCGCAGCCCTGAACCGGCTCGCCCCACGGCTGCGTGACCCGAGCCGTCGCGTCCCGCTGACTGACATCGGCCTGGGTCTGCTGCTCCTGCTCGCGGCGGGGCTCCTCGTCGCCGTGCGCGTGGGTGTGCCCATCGACTACTCCTGGGTGGTGCCGGCCCTCGTGCTGCTCGCCGGCACGGCGTTGGCGTGGAGCCAGCTCGACGCGGTCCAGCGCGGCCGGTTCCTCTCGCACGCCGGTGGGCGGACCCCGGTGAGCATCCTGCGGCTCATGGGGGGCACGGTCCTCGCGGGGCTCGGGGTGCTCCTCCTCGTCGGCCAGGACGAGCCCCTGGACGCCCTGGCCCGCTCGGCCGCGGCCGCGGTCGCCGTCCTCGCGGGGGCGGCCCTCGTGCTGGCGCCGTGGTGCTTAGGGCGCG
>NZ_JALPKN010000456.1 GCF_023630195.1 Actinotalea sp. C106
GCACGACGCCGACGCGCAGGCCCTCGCCGCTGCCATCCACGACACCGGCGCGACGGCCGTGCGCGTGGGCCCGGTCGCCGACGACCGCGCGGGTCTGCGCGAGGTCATCGCCGACCAGCTCGTCCGGGCCGACCTCCTGGTGATCACCGGGGGCCTGAGCGCAGGGCCCTGGGACACCGTCACGGACGTGCTCGCGCCGCTGGGCACCGTGCGTTTCGACCACGTCGCGATGGCCCCGGGCCCCCGCCAGGGGTTCGGGACCGTCGACGACATCCCGGTCTTCGCGCTGCCCGGGCACCCGGTCTCGGCCCAGGTCGCCTACGAGGTCTTCGTCCGTCCGGCGCTGCGCACGATGGGCGGTCACACCGACATCTTCCGGCCGTCCCTGCGCGCCGCTTCCACCCGGCCGTGGGCCTCGCCCCCGGGTGTCCGGCAGTTCGTGCCCGCCCGGGTGCTGGGCTCGCCGACCGACGGCTACACCGTGAGCCCCGTGGGTGACCCGTCGCAGGTCGCGCTCTCCTCCTTGGCCGGGGCCAACGCCCTCGCCGTCGTCGGGGAGGACACCACCCAGGTGCGGGCGGGGGACGCCCTCGCCTGCCTGGTGCTGGAGAGCTGACGTGGCCCGCGGCTGGCCCGTCGTGCTGCGCGAGGGCGACGTCGTCCTGCGGCCCCTGCGACGGCGTGACGCCCGGGCGTGGCTGGACTCCCGCTCGGCGAACTCGCGCTGGCTCGACCCGTGGGAGGCGACCTCCCCCGAGCCCGTGACCGGCCCGGCCCCGAGCTTCGGGGAGTTCGTCCGGGCCCTCGCGGGGCAGGCACGCTCGGGCTCGGCGCTGCCCTTCGCCGTCGAGTACCGCGGTGAGCTCGTCGGGCAGCTGACCGTCTCGACCATCGTGCGCGGGTCGCTCTGCTCGGGGAGCATCGGGTACTGGATCAGTGAGCACGTCGCCGGCCGGGGCATCACGCCGACGGCCGTGGCCCTCGCGGTCGACCACTGCCTGGGCCCTGTAGGCCTGCACCGTGTCGAGATCAACATCCGCCCCGAGAACACCCCGAGCCTGCGCGTGGTCGAGAAGCTCGGTCTGCGCGACGAAGGGGTGCGCGAGCGCTACCTGCACATCCAGGGGCAGTGGCGCGACCACCGCACCTTCGCGGTGACCGCGGAGGAGGTCCCCGAGGGCCTGATGGCCCGGTGGCGACGCACCCGAACCACACCCGTGTAGTTCCCGAGCCGACACGCCGCGACCCCTGCGGGCCGGCGTGCTCCCCCTCGCCTACCGTCGTGGCGTGAACCAGGCCGGGCTCGTGGTGATCGCCATGGCTGGCCTGTGGATCGCCTACCTGGTGCCGCACCGGTTGCGGTACCGCCAGCAGCTCCTCGAGTCCCGCGCGGACGACAGGTACTCCGAGCGGCTGCGGGTCCTGCGCGTGGCCCAGGCCACCCGGGCGGGGGGCACGACGAGTGCGGGACGGGCACCCTTCCCGCTGCACAGCACGGCTCGAGCAGCACGAGGAGGGGGTGGACCCATGGACCGACCGCACGCGACCACGGACCGCATCTCGGCGGACGCCGCACGGCGCAGTGCCGCCGAGCACGCCCAGCGCGCCGCCCACCTGGCCCGCCGC
>NZ_JALPKN010000457.1 GCF_023630195.1 Actinotalea sp. C106
GCGCGGTGCGCCTCCCGCACGACGCGGCCCTCGGCCCCGCCTTCGACGGCGCCGTCGTCGCCACCGTCGGACGACGGGTCGGCGCCTACTGCCTCGACGCCCTGACCGTCCTTCTCGTGGCCGGAGCCGCCCTCCTCCTGACCTCCCACGGGGTCTACGCAGCCCTCGCCGCCGCCGAGACCGCCGTCGCCCTCGTGCTCTGGGAGGCGCGCAGCGGCCGCACCCCGGGCCACGCCCTGCTCGGGCTGCGCGTCGCCCAGGCAACCCGCCCCTACGCCCCCGGGCTCGGTCGCTCCCTGGGGCGGGCCGTCGTGCTCGGCGCCGGGCACGTGCTCCTCGTCGGGCAGTGGGCGGTCCTGCTCTCCCCGATGATGGACCGGTCGGGACGCCGGCAGGGCTGGCACGACGTCGTCGGTGGCACCGTGGTCGTCGACGTCCGGGCCCTGCGCCGCGCCGCCAAGGTCGCCGACCAGCCCGCGCCGCCCCTGCCGATCCCCCTCCCCGAGCCCGTGCCCGTGGTCGACGCCCTCGAAGCGCCCGTGCAGCCCTTCCCCCACACCGCGAGGGGCGCGTCCGCAGCGCCGGTGCAGGCGCCGTCGACCTACGTCGTGACCCTCGACACGGGCGAGGCGATGAGCGTCTCGGGCCCCGGCCACGTCGGCCGCCGCCCCAGCCCGCCCGAGGGCGAGCCCTGCGAGCACCTCATCACCATCGCCGACCCCGGCCGGTCCCTGTCCCGCACCCACGCCCGCTTCGGCATCGACGGGTCCGGGTTCTGGGTCGAGGACTGCGGATCGGCCAACGGCACCGCGGTCCTCACCGCGGACGGCACCGTCCTGCCGCTCGCCCCCGGGGAGCGCGCCGTCGTCCCGCCGCACGGGGCCGTCCGCCTCGGCGACCGGACCTTCACGGTGGAGCCGCTCGCATGACCACGGCCCCCGCCCCCCGCCCCAGCAGCCCCGACCCGACGACCGAAGGACCACGATGACCGCGCCGAGCTCGAGCCCAGGCCTCGGGACCCTCGTCCGGGTCTCGGTGAGCGCAGGGGACCGCGGCGCCGACCTCGGGGCCCCCGCCGGGGTGCCCGTCGCCGAGCTCGTGCCCGGCCTCGCACGGACCCTCGGTCTGCTCGACGCCACGACCGTCCACGGCGGCTACCACCTCGTCCGCTCCGACGGCGTGGTCCTCGACACCGACCGCAGCCTGCAGGCCCAGGGCGTCCAGGACGGAGCCGTCCTCACCCTCGAGTCCGGCGCACCCCCCGAGGACCTCCGCGTCTACGACGACGTCATCGAGGCCGTGGCCGACGCCGTCGAGGGCCAGTACGCCCCGTGGACCGCGCAGGACTCAGCCCTCACCGCCGTCGTCGCCGCGACAGCCTTCCTGCTCACCGGTGGTCTGCTCCTGCTGGGCGCGGACCCCACCTCGACCTTCCCGCCCGTGGTCGCCGCCCTCGCCGCCGTCCTCGTCGTCGGAGCAGCGGCCGTGGTCGCCCGCGTCGGGTCCCACGAGGTCGGCGCGCAGGCCCTCGCCGTCACCGGCACCGCGCTCGGGCTCGTCGCCGGGCTCACCGCGACCAGCACGGGGCCCGGCTGGGAAGTCGGGTCGT
>NZ_JALPKN010000458.1 GCF_023630195.1 Actinotalea sp. C106
GGCGCCTCCGGGGCCGAGCAGCCGCCCCAGGCGCCCCCCGTCCCGGCGTACGGGCAGCCCCCTCAGGGCGCCCCCGGGCAGGGGCAGTACGGCCAGCCGCGGCACGGCCAGTACGGCCAGGGTCAGTACGGGCAGGGTCAGTACGGCCAGGCGCAGTACGGGCAGCCCGGTGCCGCCCCCGGGTACCGCCCGCCACCGGTCCAGCGCGGGATCGTCCCGCTGCGCCCCCTGGGCATGGGCGAGATCTTCGACGGCGCCTTCCGCTCGATCCGTGACAACCCGCGGGTCATGTTCGGGGTCAGCGCGATCGTCGTGACCCTCTCGGTGCTCCTCGAGACGTTCGTCCAGTGGTACAGCTTCGGCTTCCTCGGTGACTCCCTGAGCGCTCCGGTCGACCAGCAGGCCGACATGCTCCTGGGCGACGTCGTCGGCCTGGCGGGCGGTTCGGCCCTCTCCGTGGTCGTGTCCCTGGTCTCCACGACCCTGCTGACCGGTCTGCTGATCGTCTCGGTCAGCCGCTCGGTGATCGGTCAGCGTGTCTCCCTCGCCGACGCCTGGCAGCGGGTGCGGCCCCAGCTGTGGCGGCTGCTGCTGCTCACCCTCCTCGTCATGCTGCTGCTCCTCGTGGTGCCGGCGGTCTGGATCGGGGCCGTGGTGGCCCTCGCCGCGGCTGAGCAGTGGGGACCGATGTTCGTCGTCCTGCTGGTCGGCGGTGTCGGGGTGCTCGTCTGGAGCCTGTGGATCAGCGTACGGACGCTGCTCGCGACCCCGGCGCTGATGCTCGAGGAGCAGCGGGTGGTCGCGGGGCTGAAACGCGGGTGGGAGCTCTCGCGCGGGAGCTTCTGGCGCCTGCTGGGCATCTACCTGCTCGTCACCGTCATCGTGGCGACGGTCGCCGGGATCATCGTGTACCCCGCCGCCATGGTGCCGGTCGTCATGCAGCTCGACCCGTTCGGCGGCGCCTCGCTCGCGATCACCGCGGTCGCCGCGATCCTCGCCTCGGTGCTCACCACGCCGTTCCTGGCCTCGGTCGTCGCCCTGCTCTACATCGACCTGCGGATCCGTCGTGAGGGTCTGGACGTCGAGCTGGCCCGTGCTGCCGAGAGCGCCGCTGCCCAGGCCGACACCGGGGCAGGGGGGCGTGCCTGAGGTGCTGCGCACGGTCCTGGGGTCGCTGCCGTCCGCGCTGCGCGACGTCCCGGTCGAGCCTGACGCCGAGACCGCGCGTCGGTGGGCCGTGACGGAGCTCTCCGACCCCGTCTACCACGAGCGTCCGAGCCTGCTCGAGCTCGCTCTCGAGTGGCTCGCTGAGCAGCTCGCCGGGATCGAGACCGCCGCGACCGGTCTCGACGCGCGTGCTGCGGCCCTGATCATCGTCGCCGTCGTCGTGGTGGGTGCCCTGGTCGCCCTGGTGGTGGCCGGCCCGGTCCGTCGGGCACGTGCCGCACGGCGCGGCTCGGCGACGGTCTTCGTGGACGACACCCGAAGCGCCGCCGAGCTGCGGGCCAGCGCGGACGCCCACGCCGCGCAGGGGCGGTGGGCCGAGGCCGTGCTCGACCGCTTCCGCGCCATGCTGCGCTCCCTGGAGGACCGCGCCCAAGTCGGAGG
>NZ_JALPKN010000459.1 GCF_023630195.1 Actinotalea sp. C106
CGGTGCCCACGGTGCACCTCGCCGCCGCCGCCGGGTTCGCCACCGGGACCGAGCAGGGGGTCGCCGGCTGGCTGGTGCACTGCGCCGAGGCGGTCGTCGCGGGGGCCGAGGAGGGCACGCGGGTCGCGGACGCGGTGCTCGCGGGACGGCTCGCGCCGGTCGAGGGCTGAACGCGCCAGCGGGGAGCTGACGGCGTCGACACCGGCGCACACAAGACGACGGCGCCCCCGGAGGGACGCCGACGTCGACAGCACAGGTGGCGAGGTATCAGGCGCTTCTTTGCGCTGCCGCTACGGGACAAGCCCGGTCGGCAGGTCCACTCGGGGACCGGTCGAGCGTGGGTTCTCGCCATCCGCTGTGCTGCTGTAGTTCCTTTCTACGCCTCCTGCGGACCAGAGGGAAGGGACCTACGGAACTTTCTCCGGGCCTCTGCCCAGCGTCCCGGGAGACGGACGATCACTGCCCACGAGGCGGACGCCGTCGTCGTGCCAGGAGCAGCCCGACGACGGCCCCCACCAGGACCAGCCCGAGCACGGGCAGGCTGCGGCTCGGCGGGGGCAGGCGTGACCCGAGGGTCACCGGTCGCTCGAAGGCCAGCACCTCCCAGCCGTGCTCGACGGCGACACGGCGCAGTCCCCGGTCGGGGTTGACGACTGCCGCGTTGCCCACGGCCTCGAGCATCGGGACGTCGGTGATCGAGTCGGAGTAGGCGTGGCAGCGGGTCAGGTCGTAGCCCTCGGCCTCGGCGAGCTCGCGCACCGCGGTGGCCTTGTTCTCGCCGTAGGCGTAGAAGGCGATCTCCCCGGTGTAGAGCCCGTCGCGGACCTCCATCCGGCTCGCGACGACGTGGTCCGCGCGGAGCAGGGCGGCGATCGGCCCGACCACCTCGGACCCCGAGGCCGAGACGACGACCACGTCGTGCCCGGCCGCGTGGTGCTCGTCGATCAGGGCGACCGCCTCGGCGTAGACGGTGGGCTCGATGTGCAGGTGCAGGGTCTCGGCCACGATCGCCGAGACCTGCGCGACGTCCCACCCGGTGACCATCGCGGACAGGTGCGCGCGCAGGCGTTCGGTCTGGTCGGCGTCGGCCCCGCCGAGCAGGAAGAGGAACTGGGCGTACGCGGTGCGCAGCACGTCGCGCCGGGTGATGAGGCCGCCCGCGTAGAAGGGGCGGGAGAAGGCCGTCGCGGAGGAGGTCGCGATGATCGTCTTGTCGAGGTCGAAGAAGGCCGCCACCCGGGGCTCGGTGCGGGCCTGGTGGTGGTCGACGACCTCGGTCCCGTTGCCGTCCTCCTCGTGTGCCCGCACCTGCCCGAGGGTACCGAGCCCGGTCGGTCCCTCCACAGGCCTTGCGGCTGCACATCCGTCCACATGCGGCCCGGACCCGCGGTGGGTGGCGGCCCGGGCTCGCAGCAGGGTGGTCGAGCCGGGAGGTCCGGCCCAGGGCAAGGGCCGGTGCGACCGGCGGGAGGGGGCGACGTGGCCGAGGTGATCGTCGTGGTGGGGGTGGTCGGCGGGGCCGGCGCCTCGACCCTGGCCGCGCTGCTCGCCCGACGACGGGCACTGACGGCAGGACGGCGACGCGGC
>NZ_JALPKN010000045.1 GCF_023630195.1 Actinotalea sp. C106
GTCGCGGCGCGCTGCGCGGCGGCACGCTCCTCGACCACCTGCTGACCGACGGCGAGCGCGAGGAGCAGCGCGACGACGACGGTGACGCGTCGTCCCGCTGGACGACCGGCCCACCGGCGCGCGGTCGCGAACGCACCGGTGGCCTCGGGCGCCTCAGGAGGCGGCTCTTCGGGTTCGAGGTGCGGGTCGCCCGGTGAGCGCGCCCGCAGCGTCATCGCTTCGAGGGCGAGCTGGTGCAGCACGTCGTGCACCTCGTCCGTGGCCGGGTCCTCGTCGATGAGGACCTCGACCTCGTCGAGGTCCGTGAGGGACCGCGACCGCGCCCGGCGCATGCCGATCAGGCTACTCAGCGTCCCCTGCCCTGGCCTCGAACCGGTCCCGGGGCGTAGCGTCGAGAGCCCTATCCGCCTCGACGCCGAGGTCAGCGTTATGGTCCCGAGCACCCACCCCCTGCAACACACCCACCGTCTGCCTCCGGAGCAGAAGGCCGCAGGTTCGATTCCTGCCGCGGGCACCGGCAGGCCCACCTCGGTGGGGGCCGTTCAGCAGGCGCGGTAGGCGTACCCCGCGCTCCCGGCGGTCACGAGCTCGAGGTCGCGCACGATCGTGCTGGGCCCACCCTCGGCCCTGGCGCACACCTCGTCCACCTTCCCACGCAGGTCGTGCTCGTACTCGATGTCGTACACCTGCGAGCCGAAGGTCGCCGCGTAGACGTCGCACTCCTCGTAGCGGTCGCACTGCTCGGTCACCGCGAAGTCGAACCCGATCTCCTCCCGTCCGCGGAGCCCCAGCTCGGGGGTGTTCTTCTGGCCGACGGCGAGCCCCCGTGCGTGGGCGTGCTCGGTGAGCACGGTCGCGAGCGCCACGGACTCCTCGAGCCCGAAGGCCCCGTGCGCGCGGGTGTAGGAGTCCAGGTTGTCGAGCTCGACCGCGTCGTACCCGGCGTCTGCGCAGGCATCGACCGAGCGTCCGACGCGAGCCGCGACCTCCTCGCGGCGGTCGGCCGTCGACAGGTCGAGGATCTGCTCGTCGGGCCAGTCAGGATCGACCACGGCCCGGCCCCTGGCGTCCTGCAGGACGAGTCGCTCTGGCCACTGCGCGTCGGGCTGGGTCTGGAAGCCGTTGACGTAGCACACCGCGTAGTACCCGGGTGGGGCAGACGCCGTGCTGTCGCGGACGACCATCCGCACCTCGGGCGGCGGCGGGTACGCGCCACCGAGCTGGTAGTCGAAGGGGCGCTCGGCCGGGGGTAGCACGACGGTGACCCGGTGCTGAGGACCGCTCGCGCACCCCGCCACCACGGCGAGGAGCACGAGGAGGCCTGCACCGGCCACGAGGGGACGAGGTGGGCGCACCCCGCCACGGTACGGCCCCGCGGCTGGCAAGAGAGAGGGCGCGCCGACCGGCGGTCAGCCCTCGTTCTCGCTGCCGGTCGGGGCGTCCCGCGGCGCGCTGCCGGTCTTGCGCAGCAGCGGTCCGCTCCTCAGCGCACGCTCGGTCTGGCGATTCTCCTCCTCACGCCGGGCCGCCTCCTCCGGGGGCAGCACCTTGCGCCACCGCTTGGTGCGCAGGGGCTGGCGCTCCCCGGCGTCCTCCTTGAGGGCCCGCAGGAGGCTGTAGATCATGACGTAGCCCATGACGAAGAAGGGCAGGCCGACGACGATGATGACCTGCTGGAGGGCCTCGAGTCCGCCCGCCCCCGTGGCGCCGAGCAGGGTGCCCGCGACGAGCGCGACGCACAGGGCCCAGAAGACGCGCTGACGGGTCGGGGCCGGGTCCTCGTGCCCGTTGGCGATCGTGTCCATGACCAGGGCCGCCGAGTCCACCGACGTGGTGAAGAACACGACGACGAGCATGATCGCGATGACGGACATCACCGTCGCGAGGGGGTAGTTCTCGAGGAAGACGAACAGGGCGCCCGGGATGTCGCCGTCCTCCACCACGGGGCCGGTCAAGGCGCCGGGATCCTGCCGCTCGATGTCGTACGACCCCCACCCGAACACGCCGAACCAGATCACGCTGAAGGTCACCGGGACAGCGAGGACGCCGATGACGAACTGCCGGATCGACCGGCCCCGGGAGATGCGCGCGATGAAGATTCCGACGAAGGGCGACCAGGAGATCGTCCACGCCCAGTAGAAGACCGTCCAGCTGTTCTGCCAGCCGCTGCCGTTGATCGTGTCGTTCCAGAAGGCGAGCTCGGGGAGCCACGCGAGGTACGTGCCGACCGACTCGATCGTCCCCTGGAGGAGGAACAGCGTCGGGCCCGTCACCACCACGAAGCACAGCAGGCCCACGGCGACGATGATGTTGAAGTTCGAGAGCCGCTTGATCCCCCGGTCGAGGCCGACCGCGACGGAGGTCACGGCGATCGCGGTCACGGCCGCGATGATGAGGATCTGGACCAGGCGGCTCTCCTCGATCCCGAAGAGGGAGGCCAGCCCGCTGTTGATCTGCAGGGTGCCGAGGCCGACCGAGACCGCGACCCCGAACATCGTCCCGACGATCGCCGTGACGTCGATCACCGCGCCGAGCGGCCCGTGGATCCGGTCGCCGAGCAGCGGGTGGAAGATCGAGCTGACCCGCGGCGGGAGGTTCCTCTTGTACATGAAGTAGGCGAAGCACAGCGCCGGGAGCGTGAAGATCGTCCACGTGTGCAGGCCGAAGTGGTACAGGGTGAACGCCATGGCCTGCTCGAACGCCGCGGCCGACCCCGCCTCGACGTCCTGCATGGGTGGGTTGGCGAGGTGGTTGATCGGCTCGGCGACGCCCCAGAACATCAGGATCGTCCCGATCCCTGCGGCGAAGAGCATGCCGAACCAGCTGAGCCCCGAGTGCTCCGGCCCCTCGTCGTCAGGGCCGAGACGGACCCGCCCGAACCGGCTCGCGGCCATGTAGACGAGGAAGACGAGGAAGACCGTCACACCCAGGACGTAGAACCAGCCCAGGTTCTCCAGGAGCCAGCCCGTGACCCCGGCGAAGAAGGCGTCCACCTGGGTCGTGAAGAGGATGGTCGTGATGACGAAGAGGGCGATGACGCCGGCCGAGGCCATGAAGATGGTCGTCCCCGTCCGCAGCCCCAGGGAGTCGTGCAACCGGTGGGCGGCTGAGCGCATGATGCCTCCTCGACGCGCCCGCGGGCCCGCCCGTCGATCTGCCCTCGCCGGGCTCAGGCGCGCGCCACGCTGACGGGCCGGCGAGATCTGCCGGGAAAGATCATCCTCGGACCTCACCAGGCCGCAACCGGAGCAGCACAGAACCCCGCCGACCGGGGGTCGACGGGGTTCTGGTCAGGCTGAGGGCTCAGTCCTCGGTGGGACGAGGCTGCGGAACACCGGCGAGGAGGCCACGGACCTCGGCCTCGCTGTAGCGGCGGTGGCCACCGAGGGTCCGGATGGCCGAGAGCTTGCCGGCCTTGGCCCACCGGGTGACGGTCTTCGGGTCGACGCGGAACATGCTGGCCACCTCCGACGGCGTGAGGAGAGCGCCGGGGGCATCCTGCGTGGTGGAGTGGGTGGAGATCTGAGGCGACATGGTCTGCTCCTGTCGTTCGGTGAGCCCGGCCGACCCCTGGGGTCCCGGTGGCTTTGCGTCCCCACCTCGCGGTGGGTTTGCCCTTTTCGCTGACATGGACAGGTTGCCACAATCCGGACATCCCCGCAAAGCCTGCGCCCTCCTACGCCCGAAATTCACCCGTTCGATCTACCCGGGCACCCATCTGGGGGCTGAGCACCGGTGGCCGGCAGACCATCCGGTGGCCTGCGGGCAGTCAGGCGCTCTCGCCGCGCGGATCCCGACGCACCGACCTACCGTGGCCGCAACCAACTCTCAGGAGGTCGCGATGCCTAACGTCGAGCAGTCGATCGATGTCGACGTCCCCGTCCGGACGGCGTACAACCAGTGGACCCAGTTCGAGTCCTTCCCGCACTTCATGGGTGGGGTGGACAGCGTCACCCAGCAGGACGAGACCCACACGCACTGGAAGACCTCGATCGGTGGCGTCGAGCGCGAGTTCGACGCCAAGATCACCGAGCAGCACCCCGACGAGCGCGTGGCATGGACAAGCACCGACGGCAAGACCCACGCCGGCGTGGTCACCTTCCACCGGATCAGCGACACGACCACCAGAGTCATGGTGCAGATCGACTGGGAGACCGAGTCCTTGGCCGAGAAGCTGGGAGCCGCCGTCTCGCTGGACGACCACCAGGTCAAGAAGGACCTGAAGAAGTTCAAGGAGTTCATCGAGTCACGTGGTTCGGAGACCGGTGCGTGGCGGGGCGACGTCTGACGTCCCCGGAGCTCCCCGGCGGCGCCAGGTCGTGGTGATGAACCCCCGTGACGCCGTGCAGGACCCCGGCGCCGCCGAGCTGCGGCGCCGGGGCAGCCTCAAGTGGACCGCCCTACCGGCCGAGATCGCCGCGTGGGTAGCCGAGTCCGACCTCGGGACCGCACCCGCCGTGACGGCCGCACTGCACGAGGCGGTTCGGGCCGAGCAGCTGGGCTACCTCCCCCCAGCGCTGCGTGGCGAGCTCGGTGAGGCCTGCGCAGCGTGGCAGCACGCGAGCTACGGGTGGCAGGTGTCGCCGGAGCGCGTCCACCCTGTCGCCGACGTGCTCGAGGCCCTGCGGGTCGCGGTCGAGCACCACTCCCCCGTCGGCAGCGCGGTCATCCTGCCGACCCCCGCGTACATGCCTTTCGTCACCGCCCCCGCGGCATGGGGGCGTGAGGTCGTGCAGGTGCCGATGACCAGCTCGCAAGGACGGCCCACCCTCGACCTCGAGGCCCTGGACGACGCCTTCCGGCGAGGTGGTGGACTCCTCATCCTGGTCAACCCGCACAACCCCAGCGGTCGCGTGCTGACGGTCGAGGAGATGCGCGGGATCGCGACGGTCGTCGAACGCCACGGAGGCCGCGTCTTCGCCGACGAGATCCACGCCCCGATCGTGCACCCAGGGCACCGGCACGTCCCCTACGCCTCGACGAGCGCAGCCGCAGCGGAGCACACGGTCACCGCGACCTCGGCCTCCAAGGCGTGGAACGTGCCCGGGCTCAAGTGCGCTCAGGTGATCCTGAGCAACGACGCCGACGCTCGGGTCTGGGCGACCCACGACAAGCTCTCGACCCACGGGGCGTCGACCCTCGGCGTCGTGGCCAACATCGCGGCCTACCGCGACGGGGGGACGTGGCTCGGCGAGCTGCTGCTCCGCCTCGACGACCATCGGACGGTCCTGCACGAGACCCTCCACCGGGAGGCGCCGACGATCGCCTACCGTCCGCCCGAGGGGACCTACCTGGCCTGGCTCGACCTCCGCGAGGCCCTGGGCGCGTCGGCCACGACCCCCGGGCTCGCCCGGCGGGTGCTGCGCACCACCGGGGTCGCGGTCACCGACGGCGCGGACTGCGGAACCGTCGGGCGGGGCTTCGTCCGGCTGAACCTCGCGATGCCCCGCCCTATGGTCGTGGCAGCCGCCACGAGGCTGGGCCGCCACCTGGACGAGCTCAGCTCGCCGGCTCCTCCTCGTTGACCTGCTCCGAGGCCCCGATGGAGCCGGCCCCGGGCGCGGCGTGCCGGATCTCGATGCGGCGCGGGCGGGCCTCCTCGGCGACCGGGATGGTCAGCGTCAGCACGCCGTCGGCGTAGCTCGCGTCGCCCCTGTCGAGGGCGAGGCCGCGACCGACCGTCAGCTGGCGCACGTATGTGCCCGACGCCCGCTCACGGGCCAGCCACTGGACGTCCGTCTCGGTCCGGGCCGTGCGCTGGGCGCGGACCGTGAGGGTGCTGTCCTCGACGTTGACGTCGACGCTGCCGGGGTCGGCCCCCGGCAGGTCGACGTGCAGCACGTAGTGGTCGCCGGCGCGGTACAGGTCCATCGGCATGGACGGGGCCGCGGCCGGGACCTCGCGGGCGCCGCCGAGCAGCTGGTCCATCCACCGTGCGGTGTCGACGAAGGGGTCATGTCGAGTAGCCACGCGGAACACCTCCTCACGTGGCGCCCCGGACCCTCCGGGGCGCGGTGCTGACCCGACGGAGACCGACCTCTCAGGCCTCCGTACGAGGGGCTACACCTGGTGTTTTAGCACTCTCAACCTCCGAGTGCCAGCCCTGGACGAAGGTCCCGCAGGACCTTTGACACACGCGCCGGGCTCCCCAGACGCCTAGCGTCATCAGTGGGTCAAAGGGGATCCTCCACCAGACACTGCGAGATGACCGGGAGCTTCCCGTGAGTGCACGACGAGCACGAGCCACCACGTCCACCGAGGCCGCCGAGGCCACCACCGAGGCCGCTGCGCCCACGGTCGACGCGCCTGCGGCTGAGCCCGCAACGCCGGCCGGGCCCTCGCCCATCGACGATCTCGTCGCCGGCGCCAGCAAGGCCCTCGCGGCCTACGCCTCCTTCACGCAGGCCGACATCGACCACATCGTCAAGAAGGCCTCGGTCGCCGCCCTCAACCAGCACGGCCAACTGGCCAAGCTCGCCGTCGCCGAGACCCGACGCGGGGTCTTCGAGGACAAGGCCGTCAAGAACATCTTCGCCTGCGAGCACGTGACCAACTCGATGGCCAACCTCAAGACCGTCGGCATCGTCGGTCGGGACGACCTCAACGGCATCGTCGAGATCGCTGAGCCGGTCGGCGTCGTCTGCGGGGTCACGCCGGTGACCAACCCGACCTCGACCGCCATCTTCAAGGCGCTCATCGCCCTCAAGACGCGCAACCCGATCATCTTCGCCTTCCACCCCGCGGCTCAGGAGTGCTCCGTCGCGGCCGCACGCATCGTCCGGGACGCCGCCGTCGCGGCGGGCGCCCCCGAGCACTGCGTGCAGTGGGTCGAGCAGCCGTCGATCCAGGCGACCAACGAGCTCATGAACCACCCGGGTGTGGCGCTGATCCTCGCGACCGGCGGCAACGCCATGGTCAAGGCGGCCTACTCCTGCGGCAAGCCCGCCCTCGGGGTCGGAGCAGGCAACGTGCCCGCCTACATCGAGAAGTCGGCCAAGCTCAAGCGAGCGGTCAACGACGTGGTCATGTCCAAGTGCTTCGACAACGGCATGGTCTGCGCCTCCGAGCAGGCGGTCATCCTCGACGCCGAGATCTACGACGCAGCGCTCGCCGAGTTCGACGTGCTGCACGCCTACCGGTGCACCCCCGAGCAGAAGACGATGCTCGAGCGCTTCATCTTCGGGGTCGAGGCCGAGTCGGCCAACTGCGCCGGAGCCAAGCTCAACGCCTCCGTGGTCGGGCAGAGCCCGGTCTGGATCGCCGAGCAGGCCGGGTTCTCCGTCCCCGAGGACACCTCGATCCTGCTGGCCGAGGTCAGCCACGTGGGTCCGGCCGAGCCGCTCACCCGCGAGAAGCTCGCCCCGGTGCTGGCCGTCCTGCGCGCCGAGTCCCGCGAGCACGGCATGCAGCTCGCCGAGCAGATGGTCGAGTTCGACGGCCTGGGCCACAGCGCGGCCATCCACTCCGAGGACACCGCGCTCGTCGAGGAGTTCGGCAGCCGGGTCAAGGCCGTCCGGGTCATCTGGAACTCCCCCAGCTCGCACGGCGGCATCGGCGACATCTACAACGCCTTCGTCCCCTCCCTCACCCTCGGGTGCGGCAGCTACGGCGCGAACTCGGTCTCCAACAACGTCTCGGCGGTCAACCTCGTGAACATCAAGCGGATCGGCCGACGCAACAACAACCTCCAGTGGTTCAAGGTCCCCGGCAAGACGTACTTCGAGCCGAACGCGATTCGCTACCTCGCGGACATGCCCGACATCCACCGGGTGACCGTCGTGACCGACGCCACCATGACCAAGCTGGGGTTCGTCGACAAGGTCCTCGACGTGCTGGGCCGACGCCCCGAGACGATCGCCCTGCAGATCATCGACAACATCGAGCCTGAGCCGACCATCGCCTCGGTCGACCGCGGCGCCGAGCAGATGCGCGAGTTCAACCCGGACACGATCATCGCCCTGGGCGGTGGCTCGCCGATGGACGCGGCCAAGGTCATGTGGCTGCGCTACGAGCACCCGGAGATCGTCTTCGCCGACATGCGCGAGAAGTTCTTCGACGTGCGCAAGCGCGCCTTCAAGTTCCCGACCCTCGGTGCCAAGGCCAAGCTCGTGTGCATCCCGACCACCTCGGGCACCGGCGCGGAGGTCACCCCCTTCGCCGTCATCACCGACGAGAAGACGGGTATCAAGTACCCGCTCGCGGACTACGCGCTCACCCCGACCGTCGCGATCATCGACCCGGCGCTGACCGGCAAGATGCCCGCCTCCCTCGCTGCGGACTCGGGCTTCGACGCCCTGACCCACGCGACCGAGGCCTACGTCTCGGTCTACGCGAACGACTTCACCGACGGCATGGCCCTGCACGCCATCCGACTCATCTTCGAGAACCTCGAGGAGTCGGTGACCGGCGGCGAGGCGGCCGTGCACGCCCGCGAGAAGATGCACAACGCCGGCACGATCGCAGGGATGGCCTTCGGCAACGCGTTCCTGGGGATCGTCCACGCGATGGCCCACACGATCGGCTCGACCTTCCACCTGGTGCACGGGCGGACTAACGCGACCCTGCTGCCGCACGTCATCCGTTACAACGGCACGGTCCCGACCAAGCTGACCAGCTGGCCCAAGTACGAGCACTACGTGGCCCCCGAGCGGTTCCAGGAGATCGCCAAGACCCTGGGCCTTCCCGCCTCGACCCCGGCCGAGGGCGTCGAGTCCTATGCCCTGGCGATCGAGGAGCTGCGCGACAAGGTCGGCATCCCCGCCTCGTTCGCCGCCCAGGGCGTCGAGGAGCACCGCTTCATCGGCAAGCTCGACGACCTCGCGATGCGGTCGTACGAGGACCAGTGCGCCCCGGCCAACCCCCGGATGCCCATGCTGGACGACATGAAGGACCTCATGACTGCGGCGTACTACGGGACGTCGCTCCAGGACGTGCGCTCCCGGCGCACGGCGGCAGGGGCGGAGGGGCAGTCCGCCCAGGAGGCTGTCTCCAACTCCTGACGCACCGGGTGTGCCCGTTCGGTCGCGCGAGCGGGCACACCTCCAGACGCACCGGCCCGGCCTGCTCGTCAGGCCGGGCCGTCGCGCGTCACAATGGACCTCCCCCACGACGAGGAGCCTCCCGTGACGACTCGGTCCGCCACCCGTCCTGCGCACTGTGCGCCCCGCCTTCACGTCGCGGGGCGCACCGCACCGGCAGGAGCCCTGGCACTCCTGCTCCTGACGGGCTGCGGCGTGCTCGAGGGCGAGCGCCCTGACCTCTCACGCCTCAGTGAGCAGGTCGAGCAGGGCATCGGGGACGCCCGCGGCGCCCTCGAGGACGTCGAGTCCGGGATCGACGGAGCCGGGATCGACGACGAGACGCGCGAGCGGGCCCGGGAGGCCGCCGACCGGACGAGCACGGCGGTCGAGGAGGCGCGTGCAGCCCTGGACCGGGTCGCCACGGACGCGGACCCCGCTGCCGAGGTCGAGGCTCTCGCGAAGGCACGAACCTCCCTCGACCAGGCCGCAGCCTCGATCGACGAGGCGGCCGCCGGGGCGGACGGCGTCCTGGCACGGGCGCTCGAGGCCCTGAGCGAGCAGGTCGACGACCTCTCGGCCCGTCTCGAGGACGCGGCGGGCGAGGTCGGATAGCGTTCTCGGGTGAGCACCGCGCAGCCCTCCTCGACCACCCCGGCCCCCCTCTCGGGGCACCAGTTCCGGATCACCCTGGACGACCAGGAGGCCGTCGTCACCGACGTCGGCGCCAAGGTGCGGCGCTACGCCGTCGACGGGCGCGACGTGTTCACCCCGTTCGACGAGGACCAGACCGCACCCGCCGGGCACGGAGCGGTGCTCGCGCCCTGGCCCAACCGCATCCGCGACGGCCGCTACACCTGGGACGGGGTCGAGCGGCAGCTCGACCTCAGCGAGCCCGAGCGCAGCACGGCCCTGCACGGGCTCGCGATGTGGCAGCGCTGGACGGTGCTGCCCGAGGTCGATGCCGCCCACCGGGCCGGTCAGGCGGTCACGCTCGAGCTGCGCCTCGCCCCCAGCGGGGGATACCCCTTCGACCTGCTGCTGCGCGTGACGTACCGGCTCACGGCCACCGGCCTGCACGTGCAGACCGTCGCAACCAACCTCGGGACCGCCGCGGCACCCTACGGAGTGGGTTTCCACCCGTGGCTGTCCCCCGGGCCCGGCTCCCTCGACGAGTGCACCATGAGCCTCGACGCCCGGACCCGGGTCACGGTCGACGACCGCCTGCTGCCCACGGGCACCGAGCCGGTCGCAGGCGCCTACGACTTGCGCGAGACGCGCAGCATGGTGGGCCTCGACCTGGACGACGCCTACGTGGATGTCCTGCGCGACGAGGACGGGCTGTCCTGGGTACGGCTCACGGGCTCGGACGAGCGGACGGCCGCGATCTGGATGGACGAGTCCATGGACACCTGGCAGGTGTGCTCGGGCGACCACCTGAGCGCCGTGGAGGTCCGTCGGACCGGGCTGGCCGCCGAGCCGATGAGCTGCGTCGCCGACGCGTTCCGCACCGGCGACCGTCTGGTGCGCCTCGAGCCCGGTGCGAGCCACGAGGTGACCTGGGGCGCGACCCTGCTCTGAGAGAGAGGCCCCGGGCCAGGGGGGGCGTCACCGCTCGGCGCAGCCGACAGAGCAGCCGTCGGCGCAGCCGACCGATCGACCCGGGGCGGCAGGTCAGCCGTTGGTGCTGCCCATGCTGTCCGTGCCGGGGACGTACTCCCAGTGCCAAGGCTCGTAGGGGCCGGACCCGCCGCTGCGGGCCCAGTCCGGGTTGTCCCAGCCGTAGGTCGGGCCGTTCTCCAGGAGCCACTGCATCACGGTGCTGCTGCCGGTCTCGCTCGAGCAGAGGTCGACCGCGAGTCCCCAGCCGTGGTTGCTCCGGCCAGGCGTGGCCGCCAGCCCGGGCTTCTGGTAGCTGAGCCGACGCTGCGAGGCGAGGGTGCGGTAGGAGTCGGTCAGGCAGAGGTCCCGCGAGTAGACGGCGCGGAAGTTCTGGTTGAGCTCGGCGATCGCGACGGCGGCATCCCCGCGCAGCATGTGGTTGCCGTCCCACAGCGCACAGAGATCCGAGGGGGGGATCTGGCCGTTGGCGCCGCCCGTTCGAGGTTCGCCGTCGCAGCCCGGGAGCGGGTCGCGCTCGAGCGAGCGGCTCGCGTTCCCCGAGACCTGGCTGACCCCGGGCACGGCGGCCAGCAGCGAGGTCGGCGTGGTCTGCAGGGTGATCGAGGAGAGGACCTCGTGAGCCGAGGGGTACCCGTCGTCAACCACCTGCGCGACGGGGTTAGGAGCCTGGTCCTCAGGGCTGAGGGCATCAGCGACCGGGAGCCCGATGGTTGCGGTCGCGAGGGCCGTGAGGACGGCGGTGCGCGGGACCCAGCGGCTCGCGCGGAGACCCGACTTCCGGGACCGGGCCTCACCACGACCTGGGGTCGGGCGGAGCTCGCGTCGAGAGGTCACCGAGGTCTGCGGTGGTCGCGACCGCTCAGACTCCACAGGACCTCCGACGTCGGCCGCGGCGCGGCTGACCAGTGCTCGTTGAACAGGTTGACCCCCGGGACGGGAGCGCACCCCGGAGACGACTCGGCACGCAGGCGGACCGAATCTCCCGTTGGGTGATCACGAAACAGTAACGGCTCGTGGGCCAGGAACCAAGCGACGGACGTCCCAGAGGCGGTCGGGGCTGTGCCAGTCTGGGTGCATGGCAGCCGCAGCAGGCCCCGCAGCAGAGACCACCGTGCTCGTGGTCGAGGACGAGCCCGCGATCGCCACCGCGATCGCGCACCGCATGGCGGCCGAGGGCTGGCAGGTCGAGATCGCCTCGGACGGACCGGCCGGCGTCGAGGCCGCGGCCCGCGCGCGACCCGACGTCGTCATCCTCGACGTCATGCTCCCTGGTATCGACGGGCTCGAGGTGTGCCGACGGATCCAGCTCGACCGCCCCGTCCCGGTGATCATGCTGACCGCCCGCGACGACGAGACGGACATGCTCGTGGGCCTCGGGGTCGGAGCCGACGACTACATGACCAAGCCGTTCTCGATGCGCGAGCTGGTCGCACGGACCAAGGCCCTGCTGCGACGGGTCGAGCGCTCCTCCCGGGCCACCGACGTGAGCGAGGGCGACCCCCCGCTCCAGATCGGTGACGTCCACGTGGACCGGGCCCAGCGTCGCGTCTCGCGCAACGGTGCCGAGATCCATCTCACCCCGACCGAGTTCGACCTCCTCGTGACCCTCGCGACCTCGCCGCGCACCGTGCTCACCCGCGAGCGGCTGCTGGCGGAGGTCTGGGACTGGGTCGACGCGAGCGGCACCAGGACCGTGGACTCGCACGTCAAGGCGCTGCGTCGCAAGCTCGGCGCCGACCTGATCCGCACGGTGCACGGGGTGGGCTACGCCTTCGAGCCGACCGAGGGCTGAGGTGAGCACGCCACGCCACGCAGGTCGCCTGCCGGATCTGCGCCCCCTCGACCGGCTCTCCTCGATCAAGATCAAGCTCGGCGTCCTGGTGACCGTCACCGTCACACTCGCCGCGTTCATCACGTGGATCGGGCTGTACAACCACTTCGGTCCGACCAGGACCCTGCCGATCGCGATCGCCGTCTCGGTGGTCATGGTCCAGGTGCTCGCGCACGGGATGACCGCCCCGCTGCGCGAGATGAGGGCTGCGGCCCGGGCCATGGCCGAGGGGGACTACTCCCAGCGTGTGCGGGCCACGAGCCGGGACGAGGTCGGCCAGCTCGCCGAGGCCTTCAACACGATGGCCCAGGACCTCGAGCAGGTCGACACCTTGCGTCGGGAGATGGTCGCCAACGTCTCGCACGAGCTGCGCACCCCGGTGGCGGCGCTGCGCGCCCAGCTCGAGAACATGGTCGACGGCGTGAGCGAGCCCGACACCCCGGCCCTCGAGGCGGCCCTTGCGCAGACGGAGCGGCTGGGCAGGCTCGTGACCTACCTGCTGGACCTGTCCCGGATCGAGGCAGGGGCGGTGGGCCTGGAGGTGACCGAGGTGCCGCTCGCCACCTTCCTCGAGGACGCAGCTTCTGACGTGCGCCCCGTGGCCGCCGAGAAGGAGGTCGTGTTCACCGTCGCCGTCGAGCCCTCCGGCCTGACCGTGCCGGCCGACGCCGAGCGGCTGCACCAGGTGGTCGCGAACCTGCTGCACAACGCGGTGCGACACTCCCCCGTCGGCGGTGAGGTGCGCCTGGCCGCACGACGCGGTGGCGGGTTCGTGGTGATCGACGTCGTCGACCAGGGGCCCGGCATCGCCCCGGCCCACCGCCAGCAGGTCTTCGAGAGGTTCCACCGGGGCAACGCCCCCGCGCAGACCGGTCAGACGAGCACCGGGGGCACGGGCCTGGGCCTGGCGATCGTGCGGTGGGCCGTCGAGCTGCACGGCGGGCAGATCCAGGTCGCCGACTCGACGACAGGCTGCGTCATGCGGGTCTCCCTACCCGCGCAGCGTCGCCGCGCCGCTACGGTAGAAGCATGATCAGGAGTGCGGGCCACGCAGCCACCGACGACCATTCCGGGATGGTCGTCGTCGACCATCTGTCGAAGAGCTTCGGTGCGGTGCACGCCGTCGAGGACCTCTCCTTCGCGGTGGGCCCCGGTCGGGTGACCGGGTTCCTCGGGCCCAACGGTGCCGGCAAGACGACGACGCTGCGGATGCTGCTCGGGCTCGTCACCCCGACGAGCGGGTCCGCGACGATCGACGGGCGCCCCTACCGCGAGATCGCCCGCCCGCTGCGGGTGGTCGGTGCCGCCCTCGAGGCGGCGAGCTTCCACCCCGGGCGGACCGCCCGGGACCACCTGCGCGTGTACGCCCCGCAGGTGGGGGTCCCCGACTCCCGCTGCGACGAGGTCCTGGCGATGACCGGGTTGACCGAGGCCGCCCGCCGCCGTGTCGGTGGCTTCTCCTTGGGCATGCGGCAACGCCTCGGCCTGGCCACCACCCTGCTGGGCGACCCTCGGGTGCTCGTCCTCGACGAGCCCGCCAACGGACTGGACCCCGAGGGCATCGCGTGGCTGCGGTCCTTCCTGCGTCACCTCGCGCGGGAGGGCCGCACGGTCCTGGTCTCGAGCCACGTGCTCTCCGAGGTCCAGCAGACGGTCGACGACGTGGTCATCATCGCTCGCGGACGCCTCGTGCACTCGTCCTCCTTGGCCGAGCTCGACGCCTTGACGGAGCGGGCCGTCACGGTCCTCTCGCCCGACGGCATGGGCCTGCGGACCCTGGCCGAGGACAGATGGCCAGGGCGGTGGGAGACGGTCGACCACCCAGGCGCAGGAGCGGGCACCGGCGCGGTGCTCGTCCGGGACGTGGACGCCGCGACCGTCGGAGCCGCAGCCTTCGCCGCTCGGGTCGAGCTCCACGAGCTCGCGACGCGCACGGTCGACCTCGAGGACGTCTTCCTCCGCCTCACCGGTCAGGCACCTGCCGAGGGCCAGTCGGCCAGCACGATGGGGGCAGTCGCATGATCGCCGCCCTGCGTTCCGAGCTGCGCAAGACGATGACCACCCGGATGTGGTGGGTCCTCCTGCTCACGATGGTCGTCTACATGGCCTTCCTCGCCGGCGTGATGGCCTTCTCGTTCGCCTTCGAGGCCCCCGGGGCCGGGGCGGCGGGCCCGGGGGGCGAGGAGGGGATGGCCTTGGCCCCGCTCGACCTCGCGCTCACCGTCTACACCCTCGCCCCCACCCTGGGGTACGTGTTCCCGGTCATCATGGGCGCGCTCTCCGTCTCCGGGGAGTTCCGTCACATGACCGTGACCCCGACGCTCCTGGCCGAGCCGCGACGCACCGTGGTGCTCGGGGCCAAGCTTCTCGCCGGGCTGCCGATCGGCCTCCTCTACGGGGTGGTGGGCACGCTCACCACGATCGGCACCGGGGCGGCGGTCCTCGCCGCCCTGGGTGAGGACCCGATGCTGACCGACCCCGAGGTGCTCAGGACGGCCGCCCTCGCCGTCCTCGCGATGACCGTCTGGGCCGTGGTCGGGGTCGGCTTCGGTGCCGCCCTGAAGAACCAGGTGGTCGCGGTCGTCGTCGTCCTGGCCTTCACCCAGCTCGTCGAGCCCGTGCTACGTGTGGCCCTCGGCCTCGTGGAGTCCCTCCAGGAGGTCCCGAAGTGGCTGCCGGGCGCCGCCGGTGAGGCCATCGCGGGGGCGAGCTTCTACAGCGCCTCCGGGATCAACGAGCTGCTCCCCCGCTGGCAGGGGCTCGTCGTCCTGATCGGCTACGCCCTCGTCCTCGCCGCGGTCGGACGGCTCACGACCCTGCGCCGGGACATCACCTGACCACGTGGCGGACGTGAGTCTGGTCACACCGACGGCCTTCGATCTGCGCCCGCACACCCCCGTTCGGCGGGCCTTGGCGCATCAAGGCCCCGCTGTTTGCATCGGCATTGCCCGGGCGCGACCACGGGGTGACGAAGGCCTCGCGGGGGCCTCGGACACGCTCCGGAGGGGCCGCGCCGGGCGCGTCACAAGAGCAGACGTGGCCTAGGGTTGGTGCCAAGAGCAGGGCCGTGCGACGACGCAACGGCCGAAGGTCCCGTGGTGGAAGTGGGCGAACCCGGAGTGTCCCAGAAGGCCGATCCAGACGCTGCTACGCAGTTCGGTGCGAACCAGTGGATGGTGGACGAGCTGTACGAGCAGTACCTGGCCGACAAGCACGCGGTCGACCCCGCGTGGTGGGAGTTCTTCGAGGACTACCGACCGGGCGAGGGCAGCGCGGCGAACGGCTCCCCCCAGCCTCGCCCCGAGCCGGCGGCCGCCGACGGCGACGAGCGCCCGGCCGCCGCCT
>NZ_JALPKN010000460.1 GCF_023630195.1 Actinotalea sp. C106
CCCTGCACCTCGACCCCGGCGGCACGGAGGGTGGCTGCACCACCGGCCGCGGCGGGGTCCGGGTCCTCCACGGCGTGCACGACCCGGCCGACCCCGGCAGCGAGCAGCACCTCGGTGCACGGGCCCGTCCGTCCGGTGTGGGAGCAGGGCTCGAGGCTGACGACGGCGGTCGCCCCCCGGGTCTCGGCCCCCGCCTCCTGGGCGGCACGCACCGCCGCGGGTTCGGCGTGAGGTGTCCCGGCGCCACGGTGCCACCCCTCCCCCAGCACCTGGCCGGCCGGGGAGAGCAGGACGCAGCCGACCCGCGGGTTCGGGCCGTGGGCCGGCCCACGGCGAGCCAGCTCGAAGGCGCGGCGCATGGTGGGGATGAGGTCAGTGGTGGCCAGACCTGCGGTGTCCGACGCCGTGGTGCCCGGCCCCGTGGGCCCGCCCTCGCCCGTGCTGTCCATGCGTGCCCACCTCCGGTGCGCTCAAGGCTCCGGGGTGTGCACGACGGGACGCCGCGACACGACGTCGCGCCGGTGCGGGCTCGACGGCCTGTACGACGGACGTCACGTGCTTCCTCCCATCCGGACTTTCACCGTCGGTCCTGGAGTTTCACCAGGTCAACCGGTCCTGACGCCGTGAGGCGCCCTGGACCGGGTCGCGGACTGTCACCGCCGGCTCGGACTTTCACCGACCCCGGAGCACGTACGTGTTCTGCGCCAAGTCTGCCACAACGCTCCTGCTCGCACGGACCTATCCGTGCGCGTGCGCCGCCCTGGCGCTCTCGCGCAGCTCGTCGATCGCCCCGGCGGCGTCCTCGGCCCCGTACACGGCCGAGCCCGCCAC
Organism: Actinotalea sp. C106; assembly: GCF_023630195.1. Classification (GTDB taxonomy): domain Bacteria; phylum Actinomycetota; class Actinomycetes; order Actinomycetales; family Cellulomonadaceae; genus Actinotalea. Next base: position 832 of record NZ_JALPKN010000460.1, read on the forward strand.
GAAGACGTTGGCGCCGGCCTCGGCGGCCCGCTCGACGGTCTCGGCCGAGATGCCGCCGTCGACCTGGACCCACACGTCGAGCCCGGCCTCGGTGATCGCGTGGCGGGTCCGACGGATCTTGGGCAGGGTCGCGTCGAGGAACGACTGGCCGCCGAAGCCGGGCTCCACGGTCATCACCAGCAGCATGTCGAGCTCGGGGAGCAGGTCGACGAAGGGCTCGACGGGGGTCGCGGGGCGCAGGGCCATCCCGGCCCGTGCGCCGAGGCGTCGCAGCTCCCGGGCCAGCCGGACCGGCGCCTGGGCGGCCTCGGCGTGGAAGGTGACCGAGGCCGCGCCGGCCTCGGCGAACCCGGGGGCCCACCTGTCCGGGTCCTCGATCATGAGGTGGGTGTCGATCGGGACCGGCGAGACCTGGACCAGCCGCTCCACCACGGGCAGCCCGAGGGTCAGGTTGGGCACGAAGTGGTTGTCCATGACGTCGACGTGCGCGTAGTCGGCGGTGCTGATCCGGCCGAGCTCCCCGGCGAGGTCGGAGAAGTCGGAGGCGAGGATGCTCGGCGAGACGAGGATGTCCATGGGCTCAGTCTCCCGCGTCGGTGGTCGTGCCGTCCTGGGGACGGCGCCGCAGCAGCGCGAGGAACATCGCGTCGGTGCCGTGCACGTGCGGCCACAGCTGGACGTGGGGCCCGGGCCCCAGCGGCAGCTCGGCCCCGGCGACGGCACGCACCGCCTCGCGCGCGTCGAGCTGGTCGAC
>NZ_JALPKN010000461.1 GCF_023630195.1 Actinotalea sp. C106
GCTCGTCGCGCCCCTCCCACGCCCCGGCGGACACCTCAGGCCCTCGGGGTCGCCGCGGGCGTCGGCACCCGGCCCAGCACCTCACGCACCACGTCCTCGGCCGCGACCCCCGCGGCCCAGGTCGACGGAGTCAGGGTGATCCGGTGGGCGAGGGCCGGCACGGCGACCTCCTTGACGTCCTCGGGGGTCACGAAGGTCCGGCCCGCCAGGACGGCGAGCGCCCGGGAGACCAGCACCAGGGCCTGCGAGCCACGGGGCGAGGCCCCCACCTCGACGGCGTCGTGCTCGCGGGTGGCGGCCGCGAGGTCCACGCAGTAGCCCAGCACGTCGGTGTCGACGTGCACGTCCTCGACGCCGGCCTGCATGGCCAGGAGCGTCGGGGCGTCGACCACGCGCCGGACCGGGGCCTCCTCGCGGCGTCGGGCCAGACGACGGGCGAGCACCTCGGTCTCGGCCGCGTGCGAGGGGTAGCCGACCGCGAGCCGCACCATGAAGCGGTCGAGCTGGGCCTCGGGCAACGGGTAGGTGCCCTCGTACTCGACGGGGTTGGAGGTCGCCATGACGTGGAAGGGCTCGGCCATGGGATAGGTGGTGCCGTCGACGGTGACCTGGCGCTCGGCCATGGCCTCGAGCAGGGCCGACTGCGTCTTGGGGGCGGTGCGGTTGATCTCGTCGGCGAGCAGCAGCCCGGCGAAGACGGGTCCGGGGCGGAAGCGGAAGGCCGTGGCCTCGGGGTCCCACACGGCTGAGCCGGTGATGTCGGAGGGCAGCAGGTCCGGGGTGCACTGGATGCGCCGGAACTTCAGGCCGAGGGCGGTCGCGAGGCTGCGGGCCGCGAGGGTCTTGCCCAGACCGGGCACGTCCTCGAACAGCACGTGGCCCCCCGCGAGCACCGCGGCCAGGGCCGTGCGCAGGGCACCCTGCATGCCGACGACCGCGGTGCCGACCTCGTCGAGCACCTCGGTGCAGGCCGCCGCGACCTTGCTCACCGCGAGGGGCTCGGTCGGTGGGCGGGGGTGGTCGGTGGAGTCCTGAGTCACTGCGGCTGCCTTCCGTCGGCGGTACGGGCGGGGTCGGTCCGGCGCCGCGTGGCGCGGCGACCGGCGGTCAGGTCGGGGTGGATCTGCTCGAGGGCGCGCACGCAGTGGGTCACCTCGTTCTGGGTGGGCATCCAGCCGCCGGGGGCGCTGAGCACCCGCCACGCGCGCTCCCCGACGAGATCCTGGGCGCGGGCGGCGTGGGTGGGGTCCCCCTGGAGGGCCTCGTCGAGGACGAGGCCGTGCCGCGCGAACCGGCGCCGTGCCACAGCCCGCAGCTGGCGCACGGCGGCCTCGGAGACCTTGCCCTCACGTCCGACGAAGGCCCAGGTCAGGGTCGCTATCTCACGCCGGGTGCCGTCGACGGCCTCGTAGCGGTCCTCGGGCCACAGGTACTCCTCGCCGACCGTGGCGGTCAGGGACAGGGCAACCACGACCGCGGTCACCGCCCCCACGAGCAGGGCGTCCGCGGGGTACAGGCCGACCACCGCGCCGACGGCGGTCACCGCGAGCCCTGCGAGCACCGGTCGGGCCGCGGGCCTGCC
>NZ_JALPKN010000462.1 GCF_023630195.1 Actinotalea sp. C106
AGTGGCGATCAGGCCACGCGCGCGCCGCGCGTCACGTGCCGCTCGACCGGCTGGCCCGCGAGATGCCGCGCCTGCCCCGGGACCGCGCCGTGCTCGTGATGTGCGCCTCGGGCATGAGGTCCCGAGGCGCCGCCGCCCAGCTGCGTGCTGCGGGATACCGTGCAACAAGCCTGTCCGGGGGGATCGGCGCCTGGCGCGCAGCCGGGCAGGACGTCGTGACCCGATGAGCTCACCGAGAGAAGGACTGAGCAGCATGCAGCTCGAACCGACCGAGATGACCGCCGTGATCAACCGCCTGCGCCGCGCGCAGGGTCAGATCGGCGGCGTGCTCAAGATGCTCGAGACGGGGGCCGACTGCGCCGACGTCGTGACCCAGCTCTCGGCCGCCTCCAAGGCCCTGGACCGCGCCGGGTTCGCGATCATCGCGACGGGGCTCGAGCGCTGCATCGTCGAGGGCGGCGAGAACGCCGCGATCGACCGCGAGCGCCTGCAGAAGCTCTTCCTCTCCCTCGCCTGAGCCCCCGCCCCCCGCTCCCCCGAGGCGGACCGCCTCGACGACCCGGGGCCCGACGGGCCGGGGCCCATGACCTCGGTCCTGGCAGGAAATGAATACCCCAGGGGGTATGTTGTCCCGACGGGACGACCTCTGGCCGTGCCCAGCACGACACCCAGCGCACCCGAGCACGAAGGAAGAGCTCCATGAAGATCGTCGTCATCGGTGGCGTCGCCGGCGGGATGAGCGCGGCCGCCCGGGCCCGCCGCCTCGCGGAGGACGCCGAGATCGTCGTCCTCGAGCGGGGCGAGTACGTCTCCTTCGCCAACTGCGGCCTGCCGTACCACGTCGGGGACGAGATCCCGGACCGTGCGTCACTGCTGCTCCAGACCCCGGAGTCCCTCGGCGCCTCCCTCGGCCTGGACGTGCGCACGGGGCACGAGGCCACGGCGATCGACACGCAGGCCCGCACCGTGACGGTCCGCTCGGCCTCCGGTGACCAGACCCTCGCCTACGACGCCCTCGTCCTGGCCCCGGGCGCGACGGCCCTGCGCCCCCCGGTCGACGGGCTCGACCTGCCCCAGGTGCAGACCCTGCGCACCGTGCCCGACGCCGACACGATGCGCGCCATGGTCGACGGGGGCGCACGCCGCGCCGTCGTGCTCGGTGCCGGGTTCATCGGGCTCGAGGCCGCCGAGGCCCTGCGCGGCCGCGGGCTCGAGGTCGACCTCGTCGACCTGGCCCCGCACGTGCTGCCCCCCCTCGACGAGGAGCTCGCCCGGCTGGTCGACGACGAGCTCGCCGCCCACGGGGTCCGCACCCACGTCGGGACGGCGGCCCAGGCCGTGACCGCGACCCCCGAGGCGGAGACCGCCGTCGAGGTTCGGCTCGACGACGGCTCGGTGCTGCCCACCGACCTCGTCGTGCTCTCGGTCGGCGTCCGCCCCGACTCGCGCCTGGCCGAGGCCGCGGGCCTCGAGCTGACCCCGCAGGGGGCCATCGTCGTCGACGCGACCCAGCAGACCTCCGACCCGCACGTGTGGGCCGTGGGCGACGCGACGGCCGTCCGCCACGGCGTCACCGGGGTGC
>NZ_JALPKN010000463.1 GCF_023630195.1 Actinotalea sp. C106
TGCGAGGTTGCGCCGGGCGTCCCCCGGGCCGTGGGTCGCGGTGGCCACGGCCCCCGCCACCGAGATGTGCGGGAGGGAGGCGAGGTTGTGCACGGCCCAACCGCGGGCGTGCAGGTGCTCGGCGAGGGTCCCGTACCGGACGCCGCCGCCCACCCGGACGGTGCGCGCCTCGGCGTCGACCTCGATCTCGGGCTCCAGGGAGCCCAGGGCGACCAGCTCGGCGCCGTCGGCCACGTCGTTGAAGCAGTGCCGGCTGCCCAGGGCCCGCAGCCCCCGCACCCCGCGGGCCCGGGCGTCGCGGACGAGGGCCTGGACCTCCTCGACGCTGCGTGGCTCGTGGACCGTGCCGGCCCGGTAGGTGTGGTTCTTGGCCCAGTTCGTCAACGTCGTCGTCACCGGGTCACTCTCGCATCAGCCGTGGGCCGTCACGAGTCCTGTCTCGTAGGCGAGGACCACGGCCTGCACCCGGTCGCGGACCTCGAGCTTGGCCAGGATGCGACCCACGTGGGTCTTGACCGTGGCCTCGGAGAGGAAGAGCCGCGTGGCGATCTCCGCGTTGGACAGGCCCTGGGCCACGGTGCGCAGCACCTCGAGCTCGCGGGGCGTCAGCTCGGCCAGACGCGGGTCGAGGTCGGTGGGCGGGCCGTCCTGGGGGGTCGGCAGGTGGCCGGCGAACATCTCGAGCATGCGCCGGGTGACCCGGGGTGAGACGACGGCGTCCCCCGAGGCGACCGAGCGGATCGCGGCGACCAGCTCGGCGGGCCGGGCGTCCTTGAGCAGGAACCCGCTGGCCCCCGCGCGCAGGGCCGCGAAGGCGTACTCGTCGACGTCGAAGGTCGTGAGGATCAGCACCTTGGTCCGTGGGTGCTCGGCGACGATCTGCGTGGTCGCGTCGATCCCGTTGGTCCCGGGCATCCGCACGTCCATGAGGACGACCTCAGGCCGCAGGGCGGCGACCTGCTCGACCGCGGCGCGGCCGTCGCTCGCCTCCCCGACGACGGTGAGGTCCGCCTCGGCCTCGAGCACGAGGCGGAAGCCCATCCGCAGCAGCGCCTGGTCGTCGACCAGCAGCACGTCGGTCATGACGTCCCCCTCTCCCCGGGCAGACCTTCCCACGGCAGCACCACCCTGACCCGCCACCCGCCCAGCCAGGGTCCGGCCTCGACAGTCCCGCCGTACACCCCGGCACGCTCGCGCATCCCGATCAGCCCGCGCCCGCTGCCTTCGGTCGCTGCGGGTTCGGTGACCGGGACGGCCGGGCCGTGGTCCCGCACCTCGATGGTGACGGCGTGCTCGTCCCGCTGGAGGGTGAGCTCGACCGGACGGGTGCCGGGGGCGTGGCGCAGCGCGTTGGTCAACGCCTCCTGCACCACCCGGTACACGGCGAGCCGGAACCCGGCGTCCTCAGGGAGGTCGGTGGTCAGGCCCGCGGTGCGGACCCCGAGGCCCGCGGTGCGGAAACGCTCGACCAGCTCGCCCAGGTCCGGGCTGCCGGGCTGAGGGTCGGGCGGGGCGTCCTCGTGCAGCACGCCGAGCACGCGCCGCATGTCGGCCAGCGCCGTGCGACCCGTCTC
>NZ_JALPKN010000464.1 GCF_023630195.1 Actinotalea sp. C106
CCCCGACGATCCCGACCCGGCGCACCGGTCGCGCCAGGGCCGCCTCGGGCGCCCCGGCGGGCTTGCGCGCCTTGCGGGTGGTCAGGTCGAAGGCGTAGAGCCCCGCGCGCAGCTCGTCGGTCATGAGGAGCTCGGTGAGGGCATCGTCCTCGGCGGCGAAGGCCTCGTCCCTGCTGGCGGTACGTGCCGCTGCCACCAGGTCGAGGGCGCGGTAGGGAGCGGGCCGTGATCCGTGCAGGCGCTGGTCGAGGGTGGCGCGGGCCGCGGTGACGGTCGCGTCCCACGTGGCCTGGTCCTCGAGCTCGGGTCGCTCGACGACGACGCGGCCCGCGAGGACCTCGGCGCACCAGCGGATCGACTGCTCGAGGAAGTCCGCGGGGTCCAGGACCGTGTCGACCAGGCCCATCTCGAGGGCGGCGCCGGCCGAGGTGGTCCGGTTGTTCGCCAGGGGACGCTGGATCACGAGGTCCACGGCCCGGCGCACACCGACGAGGTGGGGGACCAGGTAGCACCCGCCCCAGCCCGGCACCAGACCGAGGAAGACCTCGGGCAGGGCCAGCGCCCCGACGTCGGCGGCGACGGTGCGGTAGGTGCAGTGCAGTGCGACCTCGAGCCCGCCGCCCAGCGCCACGCCGTTGACGAACGCGAAGGTCGGGACGCCGAGCTCGCCGAGCAGCCGGAGGGTCGTGTGCCCCGCCTGGGCCACGGCCCGCGCCTCGGCGGGGTCGGCGATCGCGGCCATGTAGCCGAGGTCCGCCCCGGCGGCGAGGTAGTACGGCTTGCCGGTGACGGCGAGGGCCTGGATCTCCCCGGCGGCGGCACGGTCCCGCTGGGTCGTGAGCGCCGTGTGCAGCTCGGCCAGGCCGCCCGGCCCCAGGGTCGTGGGCTTGGTGTGGTCGAGGCCGTTGTCGATGGTCAGCAGCGCCAGGACACCACCGTCGGGCAGTGGGACGTCGCGGACCAAGGCATGGGCGACCCGTTCGCCGGGCAGTCCGGCGAGGCGACGGGTCGCCTGCTCGTCGGGGCCGGTCGGGGTGCCGTGCGTGGCGCTCATGCCTGCTCCTCCGTGCTGCCGTGGTGGTGGGGGTTCTCCCAGACGACCGTGCCGCCCATGCCGAGGCCGACGCACATCGTCGTGATGCCGTACCTGACCTCGGGGTGCAGCGCGAAGGACCGGGCGAGCTGGGACATCAGCCGCACCCCGGAGGCCGCGAGCGGGTGCCCGACCGCGATCGCACCGCCGAGGGGGTTGACGCGCGGGTCCTCGTCCTCGATCCCCATCGCGTCCAGGAAGGCGAGGACCTGCACCGCGAAGGCCTCGTTGATCTCGATCAGCCCGATGTCCTCGATGCCCAGGCCGGCGAGGTGCAGGGCCTTCTCGGTGGCAGGAACAGGGCCGATGCCCATCACCTCGGGGTCGACCCCGGCGTACGCGTAGCTGACCAGCCGCATCCGCGCGGGCAGGCCGAGCTCGGCGGCCACCTCGGCCGAGGCCAGCAGCGCGACGGCGGCCCCGTCGGTGAGCGGGGCCGAGGTGGCCGCGGTGACCCGGCC
>NZ_JALPKN010000465.1 GCF_023630195.1 Actinotalea sp. C106
TACGATCCGACTCCCCGACGGGACAGGCGACCCGACAGGCCGTGGCGGGGCCGCGCTCGGCCCGCGCACCGTGAGCCTGCGGCCCGTGGCTCCGCACCCCGTGAGGAGGTGCTCCGGTCCCCTGCGCGCCGTGAGTCGACACACCGGTTCCCTGCGCCACGCCTCGCGCGGCTCAGCCGGGGGCGTGGGCGAGCACGACGTCGAGCAGCCGGAGGGCCCCGGCCTTGTCGAGGGGCTCGTTGCCGTTCCCGCACTTGGGGGACTGCACGCACGCCGGGCACCCATGAGCGCAGCGGCACCCCGCGATCGCCTCCCGGGTCGCCCGGAGCCAGCCGGCACCCAGGTGGAAGCCGCGCTCGGCGAAGCCGGCCCCGCCCGGGTACCCGTCGTAGACGAAGACCGTCGCGCACTCGGTGTCCACGTGCAGGGCCGTCGAGACCCCACCCAGGTCCCAGCGGTCGCAGGTCGCCAGCAGCGGCAGCATCCCGATCGAGGCGTGCTCGGCGGCGTGCAGGGCCCCCGGGGCGGCTCCGTCGGCGACCCCGGCCTCCTCGAGGACCGAGAGCGGCGCCGTCCACCACACGGCCGTGGTGGTGAGCGTGCGCGCGGGCAGGTCGAGGGTCTCGCCCCCCACGGGGGTCATCTCCGGCAGGCGCCGCTTGGTGTAGCTCATCACCTGGGTGGTGACGTCGACCGGCCCGAACCCCCAGGTGATCGGCCCGGCGGCGCGCTCGGCACGCACCCCGCGGATCTCGATCGAGGTGAGCCAGCGCGACCAGGTGCCGTAGTCGACCGTGCGTGGCCGGACCACGGCGACCGACCCCTCGAGGTCGAGGTCCTCGACCACGTAGGTCTCGCCCTGGTGGACGTAGACCGCCCCCGGGTGCACCGTCGAGTCGGCCGCTGCGGCGTCCACGGTCCCCAGGAGTCGGCCGGTCCGCTGCTCGACCACGCGTACCGGGTCGCCTCCCGTGCCACGCAGGTCGGTCAACCCTGCGGCGGACTCGGCGTGCGTCCAGTACCAGCCCGACGGACGGCGGCGTAGGGCCCCGCGCTCGACCAGCACCCCGAGCAGCTCGGCCGTCCCGGGGCCGAAGAGCTCGAGGTCGCCGGCGCGCAGGGGCAGCTCGGCGGCGGCCGCGCACAGGTGTGGGCCCAGCACGTACGGGTTGGTCGGGTCGAAGACCGTCGCCTCGACCGGGGTGCCGAAGATCGCCTCCGGGTGGTGCACCAGGTAGGTGTCGAGCGGGTCCTCGCGGGCGATCAGGGCCACCAACCCGTCGCTGCCGGCCCGGCCCGCGCGGCCGGCCTGCTGCCACAGGGAGACCCGGGTGCCCGGCCAGCCCGCGATGAGCACGGCGTCGAGCCCCGCGATGTCGACCCCCAGCTCGAGGGCGTTGGTCGTGGCCAGGGCCCGCAGGTCCCCCGAGCGGATCGCCTGCTCGAGGGCCCGACGCTCCTCGGGCAGGTACCCGCCGCGGTAGGCCGCCACCTGGCTGCCCAGGCCGCGGCGCACGTGGTCGAGGTGGTCCCGGGTCGCCGCAGC
>NZ_JALPKN010000466.1 GCF_023630195.1 Actinotalea sp. C106
AGCGCCCAGGCCCGCGAGACGCGGGTCGCGGTGCTCGCGGTGGCCCAGGACCGTGCCGGCGCCCTGCGCGCCCGCGCCCACCCGGAGCCGCCCGTGCCACCCGACGGCCCGGTCCCTCGAGGCATGGACCTGATCGCCGTGCCCTACGACCGCACCGCGGCCCTGGCCGACGAGATCACCGGATACACCGACGCCGTCGTCGCGCTCGGGCCCGCCCCGTTGCGCGAGGCGGTCGTCGCCCGGTTGCGAGCAGCCGTCGAGATGGGCGAGCGGCTGGCAGGGGAGAACCGTGGCTGAGCGCACCCCGGAACGCCTCGTGCGTCTTCTCGGCATGGTGGCCTACCTCGACCGCAACCCCGGGGTGAGCGTCGAGCAGGTGGCCGGTCACTTCGCCGTCAGCTCCGAGCAGGTCCTGCGTGACGTCGACACCCTGTGGATGTCCGGCACGCCGGGGTACTGGCCCGACGACCTGATCGACTTCGACGCCGGCTCGCTCGAGTCGGGAGTGGTGCGGCTCACCCAGGCCCGCGGGATGGAGCACGCGTTGCGGCTCGGCACCCGGGAGGCCGTGACCCTGGTCGCGGCGCTGCGTGCCCTGAGCGAGGCCCTCGGCGACGCGCTGGACCCGGCCCAGCGGGACGTGCTGAGCAGCACCCTCGAGGTGCTCACCGCGGCCACGGGGGACGCTGCGGCGACCATGGACGTGCACCTCGCGGTCGAGGCCGCCCCCGAGGTGCTCGGCCGGGTGCGGGCGTCGCTCACGACCGGGCGCCGCGTGCGCCTGCGCTACGTGGATGCCGCCGACGCGGTGACGGTGCGGGACGTGGACCCGTGGCACCTCCTGACCGGCGACGAGCGCTCCTACCTCGTGGCCTGGTGCCATGCGGCGCGCGGCGAGCGGCAGTTCCGTCTGGACCGGATCCTCGAGCTCACCGAGCTCGACGAACCGGTGACCACCCGGCCCTCCGCGAGCCGGGAGGCGGGCACCTTCCGGCCCACCGAGGAGCACGACCGTGTGCGGATCGCCCTCGACGGGCGGGCCCGCTGGGTCGCCGAGCAGCTCCCGGTCGAGGAGATCGTGGAGGGCGAGGACGGCAGCTTCGAGGTCACCCTGCGCCTGGCCTCGCCCGCCTGGCTGCGGCACCTGCTGCTGCGGCTCGCCGACCACGTGCGCGCGGTCGAACCGGCGGCCCTGGCCCACGAGGCCGCGGGCTCGGCGGCTCGCGCGCTCGAGGCCTACGACGCCTGATCCCGCACGCCGCCCACGGACCCACTAGCCTGGGCCGGTGCTCTGGTTCCTCGTCTGGACAGCTCTGGTCCTGGGCTCCCTCGTGGGGGCCTTCTTCCTGCTGCGCCACGTCTACCGCTCAGGCCGCGCGCTGCTCGTCGAGATCGAGCGGGCGGGCGAGGTGATGGGGGCCGTGGCCGAGCGCGCCGAGGAGCTCGAGCGCCTCGCCCTCGCGCTGCACCCGGTGCAGCCCGTCGAGCTGAGCGACCCCGAGCCGGCACGGGCCAGGCGGGCGGCGGCCAAGCTCGCCACGGCCC
>NZ_JALPKN010000467.1 GCF_023630195.1 Actinotalea sp. C106
GCGCAGCTGCTCCACCCGGACCACCGGAGCCGGGCGCCCGTGGGCGGCGTCGTCGGCCGCGGTGTCGACCAGGCCCCGGGCGAGCGCCGCGACGAGCACGGCGTCCTCGGCGTCGAGGCAGACGTCCGCCACCCGGATCTCCACGGTGGGGTAGCGGGCCGAGAGTCGAGCGTCGAAGTAGACCATGCCCGCGTCGAGGATCGTGCCCGTCGCGACCAGGTCCTCGACCGCCGCGTGGTACGCGTCCGCCGATCCGAATTGCGCCGTCGGGCCCGCGCTCGGCCACCGGTTCCACACCTGCGAGCGGTAGCTGGCGTAGCCGCTGTCAGCGCCGTGCCAGAAGGGCGAGTTGGAGCTGAGGGCCAGCAGCACCGGGAGCCAGGGACCGATCCGGTCGATGACCTGGACCCCCTCCTCGTCGGACTCGACCCCGACGTGGATGTGGCACCCGCAGGTCAGCTGCTCCCGGGCGGTCAGCGCGAACCGGCGGACGAGCTCCTCGTACCGAGGGTGCGGCGAGGTCGTGGGCTCGACCGCCACGGGTGACGTGCCCAGGGCTGCGATGCGAGCCCCTCCTCCCTGCGCCGCCCGCTGGGCCCGGGCTCGGGCGTGCCGAACCTCCTCGAGCACCTCGTCGAGCCCGGTGCGGGGCCGGGTGCCTGACTCGAGCTGCTGCTGGGTGAGCTCGCCCTCGACCTCGGGGCCGTCGGTCGAGGGGGCAGCGGTGTCCGGCGGGCGAGGGCTCGGGGTGATGGCCTTGATCGCAGCCCCGCTCGACGCGACGGGGGTGCCCCCGGCGTCCAGCAGGAGGTACTCCTCTTCGACTCCCACGGTGCGCATGCCCAGCAGTCTGGGTGCTGGTGCGCGCGCTGTCCTGCGGGGGCGGCCGGGGCTTCGGCCCTCTCGGGGTCCCACGGTGCGGCGCCGTGCTCCGCCTACGATCGTCGCACCGCCAAGAGTGAGGAAGGTCTCATGCGCGTAGCGCGCCTGCACGGGGTCGGCGACCTCCGCGTGACCGAGGAACCGTCCCCGGCACCGGGCCCCGGCGAGAGCCTGGTCGAGGTCCGAGCGGTCGGGCTCTGCGGCTCGGACCTGCACTGGTTCGTGGAGGGCGGCATCGGGGACGCCGAGCTGGGTGCGCCGCTGGTGCTGGGTCACGAGCTCGCCGGCGTCGTCCGGGGCGGGCCGCTCGACGGGCGTCTCGTCGCGGTCGACCCCGCTGTCCCGTGCGAGCGGTGCGAGAGCTGCCTCGAGGGGAACCGGAACCTGTGCCCGACCGTGCGGTTCGCGGGCCACGGCGCGCAGGACGGTGGCCTGCGCGAGCTGGCGACGTGGCCGACGCACCTGCTGCACCCCGCGCCCGACGCGTTCTCGGCAGCCGACGCGGCGATGCTCGAGCCGCTCGGGGTCGCCCTGCACGCGATGGACCTGGGTCGTGCGCGGCTCGGTGCGACGGTGGCCGTCGTCGGATGCGGGCCGATCGGGCTGTGCGTCGTGCAGCTCGCGCGGGCCGCGGGGGCCGGCCGGGTCGTCG
>NZ_JALPKN010000468.1 GCF_023630195.1 Actinotalea sp. C106
CCCGCCACGCCGGTGAGCCGCAGGGCCGTCGACCCCGACCCCGGCGGCCGCGGGCAGGGCAGCCGGGCGGACCGCGAGGCCGGACCGACGGCCTAGACTCGGCGCGTGGCTGGCCGGATCCGACGCGAGGACGTTGCCGTCGTCCGCGAGCGTGCAGCCATCGACGAGATCGTCGGCGAGCACGTGACGCTCAAGTCGGCGGGCGTCGGCTCCATGAAGGGGCTGTGCCCCTTCCACGACGAGCGTTCCCCCTCGTTCCACGTGCGTCCCCAGGTGGGGCTGTGGCACTGCTTCGGCTGCGGCGAGGGCGGGGACGTCATCTCCTTCCTGCAGAAGATCGACGGCATGGCCTTCACCGAGGCCGTCGAGCACCTCGCCGGTCGGGTGGGGGTGCAGCTGCGCTACGAGGAGGGCGGCGCGGCCCGCCCCGGGGAGGAGCCAGGTCGTCGCCAGCGGCTGCTCGAGGCCCATCGCAGCGCCGCGGCGTACTACGCCGAGCAGCTCCTGACGCCTGGTGCGGCGGTCGGGCGGACCTTCCTCGCCGAGCGGGGCTTCGACCGGTCGGCCGCCGAGCACTTCGGGGTGGGGTACGCCCCCCAGGGCTGGGACAACCTGCTGCGGCACCTGCGAGGGCGCGGGTTCACCGAGGCCGAGCTCACAGCCTCGGGGCTCATGAGCCAGGGCAACCGCGGGCCCTACGACCGCTTCCGCGGCCGCCTGGTGTGGCCGATCCGCGACGTCACGGGGGACGTCGTGGGCTTCGGGGCCCGCAAGCTGTTCGAGGACGACCCCGGGCCCAAGTACCTCAACAGCCCCGACACCGTGCTGTACAAGAAGACGCACGTGCTCTACGGGATCGACCTCGCCAAGCGGGAGATCGCCCGGAGCAAGCAGGTCGTGGTGGTCGAGGGCTACACCGACGTCATGGCGGCCCACCTGTCCGGGGTGCCGACGGCTGTCGCGACCTGCGGCACCGCCTTCGGTTCGGACCACGCGCGCATCGTGCGGCGGCTGGTCGGGGACTCCTCGGCAGGGGCGGGGGTGCAGCTCGCCTCGGGGACCTCGGTCGGCGGCGAGATCATCTTCACCTTCGACGGGGACGCCGCCGGGCAGAAGGCAGCCCTGCGGGCCTTCGGCGAGGACCAGCGCTTCTACGCCCAGACCTTCGTCGCCGTCGAGCCCAGCGGGATGGATCCCTGCGAGCTGCGTCAGGAGCGCGGGCCAGATGCGGTGCGCGCCCTGGTCGCCGGACGGCAGCCGCTGTTCGAGTTCGTCATCCGGTCGACCATCCGCGCCCACGACCTCGAGACGGTCGAGGGGCGGGTCGCCGCCCTGCGCGCCTCGGCCCCGGTCGTCGCGGGGATCCGTGACGCCGCGCTGCGCCCCGAGTACGCGCGGATGCTCTCCGGCTGGCTGGGCATGGAGTTCGAGACGGTGCGCCGTGCGGTCTCGGCCGCCGAGCGCCAGGGGCCCCGCGGCGGTGCCGGTGGCCCCGGTGGGCAGGGGCAGCGTGGGGGCCACCCGGCA
>NZ_JALPKN010000469.1 GCF_023630195.1 Actinotalea sp. C106
CGTCCCGGGCGGCGTCCAGGGCGTCGAGGCCCGCCGCGATCCCCGCTGCCGGGCCACCGCGCGGCGGGTCCTCGAGGACCGTGAGCACACCGGGGCGGGCGAGAGCAGCAGGGCCGACGACGACGACGCGATCCGCGCCTGCGGTCGCGTCGAGCACGTGGTCGAGGAGCTCGCGGTCGGCCACGGTGACCTCGGGCTTGCTTACCCCGCCGAGCCGGGCTCCCGTCCCGCCGGCCAGCACCATGGCGTCGTGCCGCAGCCCCACCCCCGGGCGAGCCGCGGCGTCGTCGGCCCCGTCGTCGGCCCCTGGGCTCACGTGCGGGCCCAGTCCCCCGAGCGCCCGCCGCTCTTGGCGACCAGGCGCACGTCGGCGATCGAGGTGTGCTTGTCCAGGCCCTTGACCATGTCGACCACCGCGAGGGCGGTGACCGAGACGGCCGTCAGGGCCTCCATCTCGACGCCCGTCCGGTCGGCGGTGCGGACCGTCGCGGTGATCGCGACGCCCGCGTCGTCGACCTCGAGGTCGACCGTCGCGCCGTGCACGCCGATCACGTGGGCCAGCGGGAGCAGCTCGGCGGTCCGCTTGGCGGCCGAGATCCCGGCGATGCGGGCGACCGCGAGCACGTCCCCCTTGGGGACGGCGCCGTCCCGGAGCGCGGCGACGACCTCGGGCGAGCACGCCACCCGACCGGTCGCGGTCGCCGAGCGGACGGTCGGCTGCTTCTCGGTCACGTCGACCATGCGCGCGTGCCCCGCGTCGTCGAGGTGGGTGAAGCGGGTCATGGGGTCACCAGCATGACGCGCACCTTATCGCCGGGCGCGACGGCCTCGACCGCTGCGTCGATCACCGCGAGCCCCTCGGCCCGGGCCAGGCCCGCCACGAGGTGCGAGCCCGAGCCGCCGGCCACCGCACGACGCACGCGGGCTCCGGTCGCGTGCTCCTCGAGCACCACCGGCATGAACTGGGTGCGCCCGGGTGGTGTGCTCCACCCGTCGGTCACCTCCGCCACGACCTCGGGCCGCTCGAGGTCGTCGCGCCCGGCCACGGCGAGCAGCACCGGCCGGACGAGCACCTCGAAGGACACGAAGACGCTCACCGGGTTCCCCGGCAGGGCCAGCACGGGGGTGCCGCCCGGCAGCCGGCCCAGACCCTGGGGCTTGCCGGGCTGCATCGCGACCTTGACCAGCTCGACGTCGGCGAGCTCCCCGAGCACCTGCTTGACGACGTCGTAGGCACCCATGCTCACCCCGCCCGAGGTGACCAGGGCGTCGACCGAGCCGCCGGCACGGCCGCTCTCGAGGTCCACGAGCAACGCACGCAGCACCGCGGGGTCGTCCCGGACCGGGCCGAGCACGACGGGCTCAGCACCGGCTGCGCGCACGCAGGCGGCGAGCAGCACGCTGTTGGAGTCGTGGATCTGCCCGTGGCGTAGCGCGTCCCCCGCGGGGACGAGCTCGTCCCCCGTGGACAGGACCGCGACCCGGGGCCGTCGGTGCACCCGCACCGTGCCGGTCCCGGCCGCC